>CBDVES010000024.1:0-8501 GCA_965373065.1 uncultured archaeon
TGTAAAAATTTAAAAACAAATAAAAAATGTAGTTAAATAATTACAAACAATTAACACACTGTCCTTATTGCCAAGCTAAAGTTGTAAAAAGGGGCAAGAGAAAAAAGAAATATGAAACAATACAATTATATTATTGCGCAAACTGCAACAGGAAAATAACCCCTTTAATCACAAAACACAAAACTTATCCTTTAAGAATTATAATAGATTCACTGACTTTGTATAATAAATTAAATACTCTTAGAGATATTGCAGAGAAAATAACAGAAAGATATGGGATAACAATCACTCCTTCTATAATATTAAAATGGCTCAAAGACTATAATCAATACATTCCATTTATTAGAATGAGAGAATTTGCTTCTAAAAAATACTCTCAAAAAGAATTAATTGAAGAATCCAAACTAATTCATCAGCAAATTTATAATTTCAGATACCACAGAGCAAAATTAGATTTTATTTTAAATGAAGAGTTCAAGCATTTTAAATTCAGACCCTTACAGGAATTTTTAGAGTTAGCGATTGCAGAATGTCCTCATCAACTTTTTCAGGAAGCAACAAAAAGGTCGTCTGAATTCAAAGATATATTTAATCTCAATGAAGTTAAAATAACCCCAAAAAATAACACCGCAGTCCGAATAGCAAATTTTATTATGCAGGCAGTTTCTAACAACAAGATGAGGCACGAGGTTCTTCAGGAATTTATGCTTTCAAATGACACAGTTACAATAGCAACTGAAGTAGCTGTTGTTTTAAACAGCGACGATTTAAAGCATTACAAGCACGAATTAAACTTCGAGGTTCCAATTAATTTAAATGATGAAGAATATATAACAGGACACATTGATTTAATCCAGATTAGGAACGGCTCTATTCACATTATGGATTACAAACCTTCTGCAAAAAAAGCAAAACCCATTGCACAACTCACACTTTATGCACTGGCACTAAGCAGACTAACTGGTCTTCGGCTTTATCATTTCAAGTGCGCATGGTTTGACGACAAAAATTATTATGAGTTTTTCCCTTTGCATGTTGTTTATAAATTAAAGAAAAGAATAAAAAGAATTCCGAGAGACCAGAAAAAATTATCAGTTTAGTTAGACATTTCAAACTCAACACAGGGAATAATTATGAGTCCAAATAAAGGAAGTTAGAATAATCCTATAATTAATACTACTGGAACCACTAATCTTACAATCACAAGCAGTGGAGGGAGTGTTATAATCAGATTTGGCATTTCCCTTAAGGGCGTGAAAAATAAGTGTTAGGAAGTTTTATAAATTCTAAAAACTGATTTAATATAAAAGATGGGTAAAAAAATAAATCTTGTTGTATTAGTATTGTCAATATTGTTGATTTTAGCCATAGGATATATTGCTTATGACAAATATATTGAAATACAATTTCAAAAACAAATTTCAGTTTACCAGCAAGGAGCTCAAGATGGTTATGCGCAGGCAATAACCCAGATATATCAATCTGCTGCACCGCCAAATTGCCAGCAAGTTCCGATATTTTACAACAATCAAACAATTAATCTTATTGCAGTTGGATGTTGACAATCTTGATAGTCAATTATTTAAACTATTAATTCTATTTAATAAAATGAAAGAGGAGGTTAACTTGAAAAATCTAATATTTTTTTCCTTGATTTTAGTAATTTTTAATTCTGCATTTTGTTTATCCTTGGATTCAGAAGCAATAATCAGTGAGGGAGGTGATAATGAATTGATTGTTGATTACTCGGGTGACCAAGAATTATTTTTTATTGGACCAGACCCCAACCCCCCGCAAATAACAATCATCTCTCCGACAGCAACCACATATTCAAGTTCAGGCATATCATTTGAGGTTTCAGCCAGTGAGAATTCTACCTGTAACTATACTCTTGATTCTGGCGCGGCTAATTACAGCATGACTGCAAATTCATCTGGCACAGGTTTCACAGCGTCGCAGACTTTATCTAATGCAGTATATACTTCTCAGTTTTATTGCTGGGATTTATTAAATAATTTAAACAACACTGAAAATGTTACATTTACAGTTAGTGTGAGTGCCGGGGCACCTGTTGTTTCTGGCGGAGGAGGAACCAGTAGCGGGGCAGTTGCACCACCAGCTCCACCAAAAACTAAATTTATTGTTAGTCCTAATGCATTGGAAAAAACAGTTGTGTTGAACAGGATGGAATTTGGCGAGATAGAAATCAGGAATCAGGAGAACACTAAAACAGATTTTAATATTACCATAGAAGTTCTTGAAGAAATTATTTTATTGGATGAAACTGAAGTTTCTATTAAACCAAATCAAAAAGAAAAAATTGGATTCAGGGTTTATGCCCCTAAAGATGCAGGAGTTTATCCTGGGAAAATTATTATAAGTGCAGGCAATACAATAAAAGAAGTTTTCGTTATTATAAATGTTAAAACAGAAAAAGGTCTGTTTGATGTTACTTTGTTGATTCCCCGGTCTATGAAAACCATAGATGTGGGCGAGAGTTTGAGTGCCCAGATAGATTTACTTCAAATGGGATTAAAAGAGAAAATAGATGTGACTTTGAATTATGTGATAAAGGATTTTGCAGGGAATACTCATTTGTTAGAATCTGAAACTCTTGCAGTGTATGACCAAAAATCAATTAGCAAGGATTTCCATACCGAAGAGCTGGAACCAGGAGATTATGTTTTAGGAACTGAGCTGATTTATCCTGATGGCGTTGCAGTCGCAAGTTCGCAGTTCAAAGTGAGAGGAGAAGATGAAGTGGAGACAGATTCCCTAATGATGATTTCTTTGATATCTGGGTTAATGTTTATCCTCGCATTAATGGGATTTGCTATTCATAGATATAAAAAGATTGGGAAAAAATTAAGAGAGAGAAAGAAGAAATAGTTTTGAGAATAATTTATCTTGATTTTTAACTAAAACCTTTTTTGCCAAAAAGTTTTTAAACCAATTTTTTCTCAGTAATCTATCTGATGAACGAAGATTCAGATGAAGATATTTCGTTCTATAAACTCAGGAGAAATTCAAGATGGATATCTACAGCATAATTGAAAAAGCAAAAAATACAGGCAAGATTGAAAAGGGAACAAACGAAGTTACCAAGGCAATAGAGCGGGGCACTGCTAAGTTGGTGGTCTATGCCGGGGATGTTGAGCCAAAAGAGATTGTCCAGCATATTCCGTTGCTGTGCAGGGAAAAAGCCATTCCTTGTCAGGAGGCAGACAGCAAGCAAAAGTTAGGAATTGCAGTTGGGCTTCCTGTATCAGCCTCGGCAGTTGCAGTGATTGAAACTGGTGAAGCAGAGGCAGAAATTGCGAGCGATTTCGTGGTAGGGACAAAATGAAAATAATAAATAACCCGTGCGAGGTCGGGAGTTGGGGTTGAAATAATTTTTTAAATTTTTAAAGTTTAAGATGAAAACACCACAAAGAAAACAACAACAATCAAAGGCTTCTAAAGGAAGTGGGAAAATTTCAGGAGAGGTTGTGCCGGCTGTTGTGGAGGAGTTGATTGGCAGGACTGGTTTTAGAGGAGAGATTACTCAGGTCAGGTGCAATGTCCAGGAGGGCAAGGATAGAGGAAGAGGAATGAGGCGAAATGTAAAAGGACCTGTGAGAGTTGGGGATGTTTTAATGCTTAGAGAAACTGAGATTGAGGCAAGAAGAATTAAATCAAAAGTTACAAAGGGTGCTTATACATAATGCCTAAATGTGTTTATTGCGGAAAAGAATATGAGTTCCCAAAAGGACTGACTTTTGTAATGAAAGACGGGACTGTGAATTATCTTTGTTCTGCAAAATGCAGGAAAAATATGCAGATGAAAAAAAGAAAAGTCAGGTGGATAGCAAAGAAAAAGAAAAAGTAGATTTATAAATTCTAAATTTAATATTATTTTATGAAATTCCGAGAGTTTACAACTAAGCGTGGCACATTAATTTTGGCAGGGAAAAATGCAGAAAATAATGAGGAGCTTATTTTACAGGTTAAGAAAAATGAAGAAGTTTTTCATACTGCTAAGCCAGGAAGTCCTTTTGTAAATATCAAAGGCAAGCCAAAGCTGGGGGATATAAAACAGGCAGCTATTTTTTGCGCGAGATATAGCAAGGATTGGAGAGATAATAAAAAAGATGTTGAGGTTCACAGATTTAAGGGAAAAGATATTCATAAAGATAAAATTATGAAACTCGGAACTTTTGGAGTTAGAAAATTTACAAGAATTAAAGTTAAGAAGCAGGATATAATAAAATTTTTAAAATAAAAAAATGCCAATAATTAGACAAATACAAATAGGAAAGCAGGGAGTCACAGATAATTTTATGGAGAGTTTGAATACCCAGTTTTTAAAGTGTAAAACTGTGAAGATATCTGTTTTAAAAAGTGCATGCAGAGACAGAGAAGAAATTAAAAAAATAAGGGAGAAAATTTTGAGTGAGCTTGGAAATAATTATACAGCAAGGGTGATTGGATTTAAAATTGTTTTGAAGAAATGGAGAAAGAGTGTGGGTAGATAAAATGAAATATGAATTTGCCGAAGACATACAAAATATAGCTGAGGAGATTTCTAAGATGCTGTTTATCCATATTGACATTAAAAGAGTTAAATGTTTTAGGAGTTTTGGGACTTCGTCGAGGAGAACAATCGCGAGGTGTCATGCTTTGGGAAAAATTATGCAAAAAGCAATAGGAATTAAAGCAGTTTATACTCTGGAGTTTTTGTCTGAAAGATTTGACAAGTTGGACAGAGAAGAGCAGATAAAAGTTATAATTCACGAGCTCATGCATATACCGAAAACTTTTGGCGGGGGTTTCAAGCATCATGATTTTGTTACAGACAAAAATGTCAATCTGCATTATAAAACATACAAGGAGATGAAAAAGCAAAAAAATGTTGATTGGTTTAGGGAACTTTGCGAAAAACAATAAAGTGGTAAAGTTTACTAATGAGGATTATTTAAAGTTCTCTTTAAAACATAAAAACAGGAAAATTAATCTTGATGTTAAGAGATGTAATTTATTTTGGATGGTAAAAGGTTTGATGTTTTCCCGACAGGAGAAAGCAATGGCTTTGCTTTTGTTTGATTTTAAAAAACCCAGAAGAATGAAAATTCACTCGTTTTTTTGCCCAAAGTTCCTCGCTGTTTGGCTGGACAAAAAAAATAATATAATTGAAAAAAGAATTGTTCATCCATTTACTTTTCTTATTCTTCCTAAGAAAAAATTTTCAAGATTAATTGAAATTCCGTGCAATAGTAAATACAACGCCATACTGGAATCTCTCGACGGGCATTAGAAAGATTTAAATAGTAGATAGAACTTTGTTTTTAAGATTAAAGTTGTTTCTCTTCGGGAAATGATAATATAATAAAAAGGAGGTAAAATAAAAATGGGAAAAGTTGTGAAGAAAAATGTGGTTACAAGAAAAAAAGGATATCTTTATTATGTAGACGGTCAAGGCAGTGTATGTGAAGCTAAGATGGCTCGGGGCGGCAAAAAGAAAAAGAAAGCTGTTAAGAAAAAAGTGGTGAAGAAGAAAGTTGTTAAGAAAAAGCCAGTAAAGAAAAAAGTCGTTAAAAAGAAAAAAAGAAGATAAATCTTTTATTATATTTTTTATTTTTTTAATTAATTTTATATATCTGTTTGTCATCGACAAAAACCTCTTTTTATTTTTTTATTGACGAAAAAAAGAGGTTTGCCAATAATGATCACTTATTTAATAATTATTATTTTAGTTTATTCAAACTAAATGCCCAGGACACAAAATTTTATAATTAATTTTCTTTAACTTTTCTAAACTTTTCTGCATTTTTTCCGGCTTGCTTTCTGGAAAATCTGTTCTTCCAATCCCGTCGTGAAAAATAGTATCTCCTGAGAATAAAACATCCTCATAGAGAAAACAAACACTGTCTTTTGTATGGCCAGGAGTTGCAATAACTTTAATTTCTTTTATCTTTAACTCGTGCATATTTTCATAAGAATAAACTTTTGCATTCTCAAATAAATCCAATCCTCCGGCGTGGTCCCAGTGATTATGCGTCAAAAGCACAATTTTAATACCCATTGGAGAGATATTTAATTCCTCTAAATCTTTTTTCAATTCTTCTTTTGTGTCTTCTGAACCAGCGTCTATTAAAATATAATTTTTCAGTTTCACCAAATACACACAAGACCCAAACGACTTAAAATAAAACTGCCAAATATTGTCTTTTATTTTTTTAAACATAAGTTGTTTTAAGAATCATATCTTTTTAAAACAACCCCTATGGGCGGCACGATATGTTAGGAGTGCAAAAATTACAAGAATTTTTGGCATAAATTATAGAATTTATAATTTAAAAATTATTTGATAACAAGATTTATAAACATAAAATTCATAATTCCCTTATGAAAAAAAGAGGGTTGTCAACAATTGTAACAACTTTGATTATAATCTTAGTTTCTCTTGTGGCTGTTGGGATTATTTGGTTTGTAATTGGAAATATTCTTTCAGGAAGTGCAGAAGAGATTTTTTTGGGAAAATTCACACTTGACTTGCAAATTAAAAATGTAGAGATTGTAGATACAGATACTATTAGCATGGATGTAAAAAGAAATCCTGGCAAAGGAGATTTAACAGGAATAAAATTTATTTTTAATAATGGAGCAATATCCCAGGTTTTTGAAGAAGATATAGTTTTAAATGAATTAGGTCAGGTGCACTTTAATTTTGATTTAACTCAGTTTTTAGCAGACGATGTTTTAACAATTTCAATTGCTCCTATTTTTACAACTGCATCTGGAAAAAAAATATTTGGAAATGTGATTAGTATTTATAATGTAAAAGAAGGAGAATGCGAGCCAATAGATTGCACTGGCAGACAATGTGGAAGCGATGGATGCGGAGGAACTTGTCCTCCTGGTTGTGGAACAGGGGAATATTGCCAGGATGGAACTTGTTATGCTGGAACACCTGATTGTGTTTTGACTTCAGCTTCGTGGAGTGTGACAAATGTTATGGAAGGAACTTTGGTGACTTTAAATGTTGCAGGAACAAACTGTGCTGGTTTGGATTTGAATTATACAATTTATGAAGATGAATTCATAGGAAGAGATATGGTAACTTCTTCAGTTGTAACTGGTCTGAGCACAACATGGGTTGCACAATGGATTGATGATGGGATTGGTCAGGGTGACCCAGAATATGAGTTTGATGTTATAGTAGTGGATAATCCAAGTGAATCATTTACAAGTACAAATCAACTAACAGTTACTCAGGCACAAACATGTGAAGCTGCTGGAGGAACATGCCAGACAAATACTTGTGCTTCTTACACTGACTGCACTACTCTGGCTGGAACATGTGCAAGCGGTTATTGTTGTTCAGGAACTTGCACATCACCAACTACTTCATATGTAAGCAGAAGCTTTTCATCATCAACAGTTAGTGCAGGAGAAATAGTCACTGTAACACTTGATGTATTTGTTCTTGGCGGCGAGACATTCTATGCAATTGAAGAATACACTCCAAGTGGATGGACTATAATTGATGCCGGAGGTGGAGGCACACTTCCAAACACTCTGAAATGGGCTGTAACTTCTGGCGCAGTAGATACTTCTTACATATACACTATACAAGCACCTTCATCAACAGGCATTTTCGACGGTGTTTATATGTTTGAAGGATTCAGTGGAACTGCAATAACACAAGGTCAGACAACAATTACTGTAGTTTAATCCCAGGCAGAAGTTTTTTATAAGATTAATTTTTTATTTTCAAGTGAAAAGATTTATAAACAGTTGTTAATTATTATGTACATATGTTAAAAATACTTAACGATTTAAAACCTTTTATAGAAGATTGTTATAGGGAATTAGGAGTAAGAGAATATTCTCGGCTGATGAAAATAGCTCCTCCAACAGCTTCTAAGTTATTAAAAGAATTTGAGTTAGAAGGATTGCTTAAGAAAAAAAATGAAAGAGGATATTTACTCTTCAGGGCAAACAGGGAAAGTAATTTGTTTAGGGATTTTGCTTTGACTTATTGGCGTGAAAAACTTTCGCATTTATTTAAAGCAATCCATGAGAAATTTTTATTTAATGAAATAATTCTTTTTGGTTCTCTTTCGAAATTAGAAAACACTATTAATTCAGATGTTGATATTTATGCAGATATTCCTGCGAAAGAAATCAATCTAACTTCAATTGAAAAAAAATTAAAAAGAGAGGTTCAAATACATTTTAAAGAAAAATCAAAAAATTCCTTGCTTTTAGCAAATATAAAAAAAGGGGTAAAAATACTATGATGGATTGGGAACAATGCAACAAAAAAAGGTTTGTAAAAAAAATGCATGCAGATAAAGAATTGGTCAGTTCTTTGATGAAATGTTCTGAAGATAAATCTTTTTCTGCATCCCTGTTAGAATTCAATGAAAAAACATATCCTTCAATAATAATTCTTTATTATGATTCTTTAAGAGAACTTCTTGAAGCATTGGCAGTTAAAAACAGATATAAAATATATA
>CBDVES010000025.1:0-8424 GCA_965373065.1 uncultured archaeon
AGGAATTTTGCGAGTTGTGTGAGGAGGAAAATATTAATTGCAAGATTTTGGAGAAAGAATGATTAATTTATTTCATCAATGTTCTCTTTGGTAATTATTGCTGTTCCTAAATTTTCAAATCTTGCAATTGTTTTTGAGTTTTCTTTTCCAGTAATATAATATTTTGGTTTTCCATATTGTTCTATTAAGTCTTTTATTAATTCTTCTTTGTCTGGCTCTTTTTCTGTGGCACTTGCGATTATGTTGTTGTAAATTCCATGAAGATGTGAAACTTCAATTATCTTGTTTATATAATCTTGAGTGTTTGTTGTCAAAAGAATTAATCTGTATTTTTCTTTTAACTCTTTTAATTTTTCTGCTACATCTTTTTTAATTGTTTCTGGATGTTCTTTTAAATATTTAATAACATCTTCCTGATACCATGTTCTTGCTTGTGTGGTTCTCTGTTCTGGTGTAGCATCTGGCATAATTTTTTCCATGGCAATATTCACACCTGGAAAATAAGACTCTGCTCCAATCCATCTTCTCAGGGATTCATCCCCTGTTTTTTTTATTGCTCTTTCAAACCATTCTCTGTGTGGTTCTGTAAATGCAGAATGTTCTATTAAAAGTCCGTCAATATTTGTCGCAATAATTGGTTTTTCCATATTTTATTGACAACTATAAATTATTTAAATCTTTGGAATTTAATTTATCCATGAAAAAAGACAATTTCAACCAAAGAAAAAAAGACATTTTGTCTAAGTTAGATAAATCTTCAAAAAAATCTTGGGATGAGAAAATAATTTCTTTGTGTGAGAAAATAAATTCATTGGAAAATTATTACACGACTTCGTCGTGTTCTGGCAGGGTTGTGGTTATGGTTGACCAGGAGAAAAAAGCCCGGAATTTATTCAGGTTTGTTAGTCATGATTTTATTGATTTTGAAAACTTTTGGAAGTATTTACCAAAAAAGAGGGCGAGATTAAATCTTAAATTTAAGTCAGAACCCTGCATACTTCATGTTGCCTGCAAGAGTTTGGAGGACGCGCAGTGGTTGTTAGATAAAGCCAAATTATCTGGATGGAAAAAGTCAGGGATAATCTCAACTTCTGGAAGAATTATGGTTGAATTAAACGGAACAGATAAGCTTGAGTTTCCTTTTATGAGAGACGGCGAGATTCTTGTAAGAAATGATTTTTTGAAAGTGGTTATTGAAAGGAGTAATAGAAATTTGAAAAAGAGTTGGGGGAAGATTGAAAGGTTGAAAAGGATTATTTAGAAAAGATTAAATAGATGTATTGTTTTTTTATTTAATGAAACGGGAAGTCAGTGATAAGACAATTCTTGATGAATTTGTTGAAGATTTTTGCAAAGTGGTTAGCAGACATGTTTTGTATATTATTTGTTCGGGTTTTGTTGCAATTGCACATGGGAGAAGCAGAGGAACCGAGGACATAGACATGATTATCGAAAAAATATCTTTTGATAAATTTAATGAATTACACAATGATTTAATAAAATCTGGTTTTGAGTGCATGCAATCTCCAAATCAAAAAGTGATTTACTCTAATTATTTATGTGAAGGAGACAGTGTCAGATATACAAGAAAAGGGGAATTTTTGCCAGAGATGGAGATGAAATTTGCAAAAGACAGTTTAGATGAGGAGCAGTTAAAAACAAGAACTAAATTACCTTTCACAGAGTTGGATGTTTATTTTTCTTCTATTGAAGGAAATATTGCGTTTAAAGAAGAGCTTTTAAAGGCAGATAAAGATATTGAAGATGCCAAACATTTGAGGATTATTTATGAAGGCAAAATTAATGAGGATGAAATTAAAAGAATAAAAAAAGATATTAAAAATATAAGATTAAAATGAAAAAAGTAAATATTCAGCAGGTAAATTTGAATGAGAGATAAATCACACAATGAGCAAATTGAAAGATGGGCAAATTATGTTAAAAATAATTTTGATTGGAAAAATAAATTAAAACCTTTTTTAGACAGCCAGATAATTATTTCAAGAAGAATTTACAAAAAGTTAGCTGAAACTTATGAGGGAAGAGAGAAGATTAAGAAGTTGAGAAATTTGAGAAGTTGTTAAAGCAAATAGATTAATGTTCTTGTAGTATTATTTCAACTGTCTTTAAAGTTTTTTTATCTTGTGCTTTTGATAAGGGTAGTAATCCGATTAGACCTCCTAACTCAAATGCCGAGTAACTTTTTTCAGCATAATCTTGGAAGAGATATTTTCTTGTGATATTCTTTAATTTTTCACCCATTCTCTTTTGATTTGGAACATCTAAATTTGATATTTTTTTTATTACCTGCCCAGTTTTATACCCTCTTATAAAATGATTTTGGAGTGTCATGTTTTTTAGCATGATTTTTGGTTTAAAAGAATTATTGTGGTGAAGATGTATGAGGAAATTAAGCAAAATACTAAAAAAATAATTATTTTTTATCATCAAAATATTTTCAGAAGCCCTTTAAAGTCAGTTAAAACAAATTTCTTTCTTATTCTAAACTATAGAAATTTATTTAAATGAGAATTATTTTTTATTTTTATTATATTAATTTACTTGGCGGTTGATTAATATTGTATAGAGGTGATTTCCTCTTTTTCTATTACATGTAGTTGGAAGTATGCAAGGTATTTAAACTTTTCGCAGATTTCCGAAAAAATAATATAATTGAAAGGAGGTAAAAAAATAAAAATGGTGTTAGATTTTGCAAAAGAGGCAATAGAAAATACAGAGAGTCACAGCATTAATTTTGATGAGTTGAGAGCAGGAAAGGCAAACATAAAAGTTATTGGTGTTGGTGGCATGGGAGGCAATGGAGTGACCTGGCTTTTTAACAAAGGAATTAATGGGGCTACAATCTATGCTACAAATACTGACGCGCTTCATTTGAGTGTTACAAAAGCTGACGAGAAACTTCTTATTGGCAAGGAACTGACAAGGGGTTTGGGTGCAGGAGGAAATTCTCAAATCGGAAGAGAGGCGGCCAAGGAATCGATTATTGATGTGAAGAAAGCAGTTTCAGGCGCAGATATGGTATTTATTATCGCTGGTCTTGGTGGTGGAACCGGAACAGGTGCAGCCCCGATAATCGCGCAACTTGCCAAGGAAACAGGTGCTGTTGTAATCAGTGTTGTTACTATGCCTTTTGAATCAGAAAAAGCGCGAATTGACAAAGCTGAATTTGGTTTGCAGGAGTTAAGAGAAGTGACTGATACTTGCATTGTTCTTGACAATAATCGACTTGTTGATATTGCAGGGCAGTTGCCTATTGAACAGGCCTTTGCAGTGGCGAATGAGCTGGTGAGCACAATGGTTAAAGGAATTGTAGAGACAATCACTCTTCCGAGTTTAATTAATCTGGATTATGCAGATGTGTCTTCAATTATGAAGAACGGCGGGGTTGCTGTTATAGGTATTGGTGAAGCAGACACGCAAAATCGTGTGCAAGAAGCTGTTCAGCAGGCCCTTACTCATCCTCTACTTGATGTGGATTATCAGGGGGCTGGCGGAGCTTTGATACATGTGACTTGCGGACCTGATTTAAAGCTGGAAGAATTCGACAACATTGGCAGGATTGTTTCTGAGAACCTGAGTCCTGAAGCACAGGTTATTATTGGTGCCAGAATCAGCAAAGAATTTACTGGCAAGGTGCGAGTGATAACAATCATGACTGGAGTTAAATCTCCGTTTGTGTTAGGCAAAAATATTGAAGAGCAATCACTTCCGATTTCTAAAGAAATTTCAGATTTAGGTATAGAAGTGCTTAGGTAATTTTTTAGGGGAGAAATCCCCTTTTCTTTTTTAGAAAGTTTTAAAAATGTTATAATCTATAATGAATTATAATAAAAAATGGTTCAGAATATAATTAATGTTAATGAAAGAGAAGATAGGATTTTAAATATAGTTAAAGCTCAGCATGGGCTGAAAAATAAAAGTCAGGCAGTTGAATTTGTCCTTAAAATTTATTCTGAGAGTTTTTTGGAGCCAGAGTTGAGACCTGAATATTTGGAGAAATTAAAGAAAATTGATGAAGAAAAAAGTATTCCTTTCAAAGATATTAATGAGTTAAGAAGGATAATTGAGGAATAAAATGTATTCTTATGAAATTAAACCTTTTCTTAAAAAAATCCTTAAAAAATTATCCAAAAAAGATCCCAAAAATAGTGAGAGGGTAATTAAAAAAATTAAAGAGATTATTAATTCTTATGATGTTGAGCATTATAAAAATTTAAGACATGATTTAAAAGAATTCAAAAGAGTTCAGATTGGTGAAAAGGTTTTGGTTTTTAAATTTGATAAAATAAATAATAAAGTTTTGTTTTTTGATTTTGATGACCACGATAAAATTTATATGAAGAGGTTTTGAGATTGTTTAAGGAGTTTTCCATAATGTTCTGATTGCGTCTAAATTTCCTAAAGCCGCTAATAAAATAAGTCCGAGAAAAAGTAAAATAACTAATATTACAAAGATTTTTTTGATTAATTGTTTTGTTTTTTTAAAATTTTTTGATTCTATTTTTTTCATATTCAAACATCCAGAGTTTTAATTTTCTTCATTTTTTTATTTCCATATTTGTTAAAATAAAGAATTCTGTCAATATCTATTTTTGCTTTTCTTGTTCTTGGTTTTTCAAATTCATATCCAATTGGAAACATGGCTTCAACATTTATGTCATCTGGAATTTTAAGTGCTTGTTTTACCAACTTATTTACAAAAGCCCCTGTCCAGCAAGTAGAAAGTCCTGCTTGTTCAATTTTTAATAAAAAGTTTTCAATTGCTGCACCTGCCTGTTGTCTGCAATATATTTTTCCTCTTTCATCATAAGAGTTTATTGTTCTTGAAGGATTTGTGCAAACAACAACAACATACTGGGCTTGTGAAACAAATTGTTGCTGTGCAGCGTCTGCAAGTTTTTGTATTGTTTCTTTATCATTAACTAAAATAAATTTTAAACTGTAAATGTTTCCAGCCATTGGGGAATATCTCATAGCGTCAATACATTCAATAATGTCCCGCCAGTCTGGTTTTTTAGTTTTGAATTTGCGAACGCTTTTTCTGGATTGAATTGCTTTGTCTAAGTCCATGAAAATTAAAAGAAAGAGATATTTATAAAATTATAGGAGAGGTTAGGAAGTGTTTTGATGAGAAATGAATGTATTTTCGCAAGTAAATTTTTGCTTAAATTTACACTCGTTAATAACTTACGAGATTTTAAGTAGTTAATAATAATCATTCTTATTCAAAAATAACTAAAAAAGAACTTCTATAAATAAATTATTAATCTAAAATATATTTTTTTATAAGATGATCATTCTTGTTGTATCCTCTAAGCCAACCATCCAAACTACATATACCCTTACTTAAACTACCTGCCTTCTCTATCTCTCCCCCATCATTATCATAAAACAAAATAGCAGGTACTGTTTTTGCGCCATAAGTTTCTCTTATAAATGGCTTTATTCCACGAGGCACATAATAATTATCAGATACTTTATAGGCACAGAACTTGATTTCATCACCAAATTTTTCCTGAATATGCTTATAAACAGAGGCTAATCCATTACCTGGGTCCATTACATCTTTAGGTTTCCCAAAATCTCCTGCACAGAACATCACCAGCACAGGTTTATCTGAGTTCCAGACCTGTTTTTTGTAATTTTCATTGATTTGTTTTAAATCACTATGATTATATATATCCAGTTCATTGCCATTAGCATCTCTGGTTAGATATACAATATCAGCATGTTTTAGTGTTTTTTCAAGAGGCTGCTGCATTTCTTTTACTATTTGCTCAAGGTCAAGACCTTGTTGCAGAATCTCTTTTGATGCCTTAATCTCTTTTTCTAAAACAGGTCTTTTGCCAGAGGGCGCTCTTGAATCCAGAATAGGCTGGATAATTCTGATAATTTTTGTATAACCTGCTGTAGTATTATTAGCATAAGCAGCTTTTGAGAAACTCAGATTCATATTTGCAGGTCTCTGGGTTGCTTTCTTATTGTAAGGTTCTACAACTGGTGTTGGGTTTTTTATTGCCTGCTCTGTTTTTGTGTGCGGATTTACAAGCCATACTCCCAAGAAGCTGAGCAGGGCTGTGGAACTAATTAAAGTTTTGTTTTTTAAAGCTTTGCTGAGGTTTGCCATAAAACCATTAGAGCTATATTTAGCAGGTTCTTGTTCTTCATGACTTTTCACTTTATTATCCCAACCCTCAACACACGGTTCCCAATTCATTCTTTTTAGACATAGATACCCTGCTTTTATTTCAGGAATATCTTCTAATTTGATTGTCATGTGTTAGTTAATGAAAAGAAGTTTAAATAAATAATTATTCTTTAGAATATAAAACATCCTAAATAAATTCCATCAGTAAACTTTAAAAGTAAAAATCTTTTAATTGTGTTAGGTCTTCGTAGCTCAGTTGGTGGAGCGATCGGCTGTTAGATATTTCAATATAGAAACCGATAGGTCGTAGGTTCGAGTCCTACCGAAGACGTTTATCCTTTCAACCCCAAATCAACAGGTTCTTTCACTTGGTGCCGTTCTAATAAACTATAAACATTAGATTGCTTTGCTCCCTTGACAATTGAGATAATTGCATCTTGGGCGTTTTCCAAATGTTCTGGGTATCCAATAATTCCCACATAATTCTCCTTTAATTCAAAATAACATTTTGTAAGTTGATGAAGTGTCTGAAGGGTTTTTCCTTTTGTGCCGATTATCCTCGCCCTGACTCTTTTAAGGTCTTTTCTGTTTGTGTGGTTTTTTATATTTAGAATTTCAAAAACAAAATCTTCTTCTTTGATTAAAATTGCAGTTGAAAATAAAAATCCAAAATTCAGGGCGTCAATAACTTTTTCTGCTGAATATTCATCTTCTGGTTTTCCTTCTACAAAAACTTCTTTTCCACGATTTGTTATTTTTACATTTAGAATTTTCTCTAATCTTTTTTTGTTCTTTGTTATTCTTGGAAGTTTTTCACAAATAATTTTCTTCATAAAAGGAAGAAGAAAGAGCGGGTTTTAAGGTTTTTGATAGGAGATTATTTGGGGGGAACCTGTAAGTTAAATTCCTGTTATACGAGGGTAAAATTTGTAGAATTTTAAGCACAGCGTCCTCAAAGCGTTTGCCGAAGCACGCCGCAAATATTATAAAGTTACACTAACTAACAAAAAATAATGGGTAAATTAAATCAATTGTTCGGAGTTGCCAACAATTTGGCAGATAGTTTTGTTAGTATAACTAATCTTCACTTTCTTAAGCATATGGAATCTTTGCCTATTGAAAAAACGAAGTTATTTGAAATTGATATATTGAAAGAAACCATTAACCCAGAAGATTTAATGAGCAAGACTACAAAAGATACAATCTCTCAATACAAAAAATGGTTTCTTTCAGAAATTGATAAATTTAAAATTGACCTAAATGATATCGAAAAAGTAATTGTTAAAATTGCATACAAATCTGGAAAATCATTTGGTAGATACTATGCTTGTAATGCAACAATTACTGCAAAGGATAAAGATTATACAAAGAAAGTGATGTCATCTTATTCTTAGGCACGTGTAGGTAAATTTTATATAACAACTATTCTCTACACCTAAATTTCATATAACCAATTTCTAAATTTAACTTAACATTGGGATTAAATGAAGTCGCCGAAGGGCTGGCGAAGAGTAAAAATCAATTTTAGAATTAAAAGGAGTTAATGTCTTGTTTGATTTGCTTCATATAATTCTAAAGCAACTTCATAGACTCCTTTTAATGAAGGATTTCCCATAGGATACTTTTCAACTTCTACATCTCCATTGTCAATTTTTTCTAGTGCATCAATTATATATTCTCTTGGAAGAAGGACATCATTTCTGGCTTTAGCAACATTTTCAACCAATTCTATTAATGAATTTTCTACCATAAGGGTTTGGGGAATTTTCTAATTTATAAAGATTATTGTGTTGAGTTGAAAATGTTTGATTATATTGAATCAACAATAAAATTCACATAATATCGCGATTATCTGAAGTTCTGCGTAGCAGAATTTGGGAATTTTTGGCAGGAAAATTCCAGATAATCGCTGTTAATAGACCCGAGGCGAAGCCGAGAGCCTGCAAGGCGTGGCAAGGATTTTCGTAGAAAATCCGCAGAGTAAAAATCAATTTTCGGGATGAAAATAAAAATAAGGTGAGCGCGTGGAAAGATTAATAAGTAAATCTTTTCTACTAATATAAAATGGAAAATACAATCAATATCAGAGCACATCATTTAAATTGTATTCCCAGATTTTATCATGGCGGATATGAGGAAAATTTTGCAAAGAATATGAAAAATATTTGTGCTATGATAAGACAAAATCCAAAAATAAAAATTTTAGTTGGAAAACTTGACGATTTATGTATGCAATGCCCACACAAATACAAAGA
>CBDVES010000026.1:0-8212 GCA_965373065.1 uncultured archaeon
ATGTTAATTATGGCAATTGGTGTAATGATGATCTTTGGAATATTGATTTATTATATAACAAAAAATAAAATCAATCATACTGAAATTCATAAATAACTAAAACTTGTTGTTCTCCTTGATAAAATACTTTTACTGGCTTTACTAAATCTGAATGTTTTTCTGGATAAGCATACATCCAATCATAATGGATTTCAAAAATAGATATTATCATATATTTTGGTCTATCTGATTTAACAAATTTATCAAAATCTGTTTCATTGCCTTTAGTTATCTCCCTACGAATAGCCAATGTAGAAGGGTAAGTTGGTCTTTCTGAATAATATGTTGTTTGAGGGAGGGATGTAGAAATTATTATATCCTCTGGATTTGAATTTGCTTTTATCCATTCTCCTGCTTGTTTAACCTCTAAATAAGATGTTTTTTTAGATTCTATTAAACTATTCCCAAAATAAAAATTTGGCAAAAGCATTAAAGTAAGAATAGCCAAAATCAAAAAGAAGGCATAAATTTTTTTGATTTTGAATTTCTTTATTAAAAATTTTTCAACAATTTGAAGAGGATAAACTGCGATTAAAAATAAAAACGGGAGGGTTTGCATCATATATCTTTGTTCTAAATGAGGGGCAATATAACCTAAAAATAAAAATGTGGAGATAATCCATGCTATTATGAAAAGTTTCTTTTGAATCTGTGGGTTTTTAAATATTTTATCAAACCCAAAAAATAAATCTGCAAAAAAATAGAAAAATCCTATGACAAATAAAATATATATTGGGCTTAGGGCAAACATGGTGCTATATCCTTTTTGATTTCCGTCGAGAATGTAAGGAAGATTTGTGAAATAGATAAATAAATCAGAAAATTTTGCAAGACTAACCCCGACCTCTCCCAACTCAGACCCCCCAAGCCCAAGATAGTAGGTTGTTAAATCTGCTATTGGATTTCCAAAATGTTGCCAGTGCATAGCAAATTGAGGGATAAAAATAATTGCGAAAATTCCAACAGCAATCCACAAGTGTTTATTTAATAAAAATCTAAATTTATCTTTCAGAAAAACTAATACTAAAAATGGGAGTGCAAACATAAGATACTGCATTCGTGTAAGACAAGTCAAAGCAAAAAACAAACCAAAAAGATAAATGAATTTATTTCCTTTTTTATTAACATAACCTTTCCAAAAAAAGAGGATTGCAAGCAGGAGAAAAAAAGTTGCCGGGATATTGGTTAAAGGTCTTCCACTAAAGAACAAATATATCCAGGAAAAAGCTGTGCAAAGGCTTACAAGCAAAGCCAATCTTTTATTGAACATTTCTTTTATTAAAAAATAAGAAACAGCGACAATACCTGTTGAGATTAAAACAACTGCTAATCTAATTCCAATTTCTCCTAAACCTAATTTAAAAAAAACAGCCCCGAACAATGGCCAAAAAAAACCTCTTCTATAATACCACACATCCATTAAATAAGGATTAAATCCAGCCCATCTTTTGGCAGTTCCCAAATAATCTGCAGCATCCCACCATATTGCCTGGTCCTGAGTCTTGAGAAAAACTAAAAATCTTATAATAAATGCTGCAATCAAAATAAAAATAAAAGTCAGGTCATAATTATCCTGCACCCAAGAAAATAATTTCTTTTTCACTTTTTCCTTTCTCTCAGAAAGTATATCTTGCTCCATAAATTAATTCAGAGAATAGAGTATTTATTTGTTTTTGTTTGGTGAAGCATGTATTTTGTTCCATGTTTCTCCGTAATGATTTCCTCTAATTTTTGTTTCAACAAAAAATCGTCTCCAAGATTCAAATCTGGCCAGCATAATCAGGAAAGTGTAATAAACTTCCTTAATAGTTCTTGGATAAAAAAACGACCAGGAAAGCCCTTTTAATAATTCATTTTTAAAAGTTTTCATTAGGATTTTTTTCCCGCCATATTTGTCAAGGAATTCATGGGATTTAGCAGTTCTTATTTTTTGGGAAATCCATTTGTTAAAATTTTCTGGATAAAGAACATAGCCAATGGCTTTATCTGCATAAGCAACCTGATAGTTTTTTTTCCAGATCATTAAAGGCATAATAGAGTCTTCTGCCACATCAAGAGGAATTTTATCAATTAATCCTTTTTTTATAGAATACAAATAACCAGAACATTCTAAAAATTCTTTTCTGTTATGTCTTTCTTTTCTTATCTTGTGTGCGCCATAAGTTAAAAGATGTGCCCAGTATCCAAAAAGTGTTTTTCGAGAGTTTTGAGGAATTATCCTCCCTGTACACGCCCCGACTTTTGAATCTTCATAAACCTTAGAAATCTCTGCTAAAGCAGTTTCATTTACAAAAACATCCCCGTCTGTAAAAATAAAAATATCCCCTTTTGCTTTTTTCATAAGCAAATTAATCATCTCATTTTTTCCTTTTTCTCTTGGTTGAAGGATAAATTTTATTTTTTTTGGGTATTTTTTTCCATATTTCATCACTTCTTTTTTTGTCGGGTCATCTGGAGCAGTTACCAATATTTCATAATCTTCTTTTAAATTTCTCTGATTTGTAAATCGTTTTAAACATTCTTTTATTTCTTCTGGTTCTTCCCATGCAGTAATTATTATAGATATCATTTAAACAAATTCATTTATTGCCTCTAAAACTTCTTCAACAGTTATTGTTTGCATACAAGTTGGTTTTCCTTTTTCTTCCATGATGCATTTAAACTGGTTGTAACAATTTATGCATGGAACTTTTCCAACAAGTTTCTTGCCTTTATAGAGATTTATTTCTTGTGAAGGAGTTGGTCCAAAAACACATACAACTGGTTTTTTAAGAGCAATCCCAAGATGCAATGCTAAAGTATCTCCAGTAAAAATCAAATCGCAGAGATTTAAGAGAGATGCAAATTGGGTTATGGAATTATTGGAATCTGCCTCAACAACTTTGACTTTGTTGCTAATCTCTTTATTTAATTTCTCTTCATCAGGCCCTCCAAGAAGAAGCACTTGTTTTCCTTTTTTATTCAATCTTTTTATGATTTCAATTAATCCTTTTTTTGTATATTTTTTGTGAGGGTAAACTGAACCACAACCAGAATTTACCCCAATTATTGGTTTATTTTTGGCGAACTTTTTTTTGAATTTTTCTGCAAATTCTAAATCTTCTTTATCTAATTTAAAAAAATATTCTTCATGAGTATAAGGAATTTCTGCGGCGGAAAAAATCATCTCTTGGAAATTTTTCTGGTTGGTGGTTTTTTCCCCAAAATTATCTAATGCAATCCTATATAACAATCTTGAACCTTTGTTAACTGGAAAAGCCACCCCAAAAGAATTTATTAAAAATCCTCTCTTATCTAAAGACCTAATTTTATTTGCCAAAGAAATTGCTTTTTTATCTTTGTCTAAATTTATCATGATATCAAAAAATTCGCATTTTAATGAATCTGTACTTCCTTGATTATAAATTAATATTCTATCTATAAATGGATTATTTTTTAAAAAAGGGTATCCAGAATTTCCAACCAACCAAGTTAATTGACTGCCAGGATACTTCTTTTTTATCGCTTCTGCCAAAGGAGTTGTTCTCACAACATCGCCCATTGCATCTAATTTTATCAGGAGTATTCTTTTTTTTATTTTTTTATAAAAAGGACATTTTGTTGAACATTTAAAATTATTCTTTTTGTAAAGTTCTTCAGACCAATAAATTTTGCAAGGTCTATCTCCTTTGAAATGTATGCAACTTCCTACCATTTTAATTTAATCTTAAATTCATTTAAAAAAATATGTGTATCTAAACTCTATATCTCCTCTTGTCATACCATGCTTTAAAATTTACAGGCAGACTTCGATAAGTTGGCTTTAAAATATTCTCTCTTATTAAATCTGCAATTCGAACTAATTTCAAAACCATTAAAGTCTTAAATGGATTTTTAAGATTTCTTCTTACCCTTGAAGGTTTAAGCAGATAATTAAGAAGGAAATTTGGAATAATTCCAAAACGGGTTTTTGTTGCCACCCCCCTCATTAAATTAAATACTAAATTTAGATACATATTTTTCTTTTTCAAAAGAATGTGGGCGCTTCTGTCCCAATAATTTAGATTTGCTGCAGAATCTTCTGGTTTTTTTATTATCCCGTCTTGCTGTGCTTTGAAATATAAGGGTGTTGAAGTGAAAAAAACAAGATTATTTACTGAGAGAAAATAAGGTTTTGGAATCTTTTGTAAAAGCCGTATTAAATTAACTATGTCCTCAAGTTTTTCATAAGGGTTTGAAGTTATAATATCATACATCACTGCGAGTCTATCTTTGTATTTATTTACTACCCTCGCTGCATCCAATACAGACTGGTTTGTCTGGTTTCTGTGATAAATTTCTCTGTTCACTCTTTCCTCTCCCTGAATCCCAATAATAATATCTGTGCATCCAGCATCTACTAATGCCTTTATCTTTTCCTCGGATATTGTTTTTGGGTCTGTTAAACATTTGAATCTCATATTTACTTTTTCCTTATATTTTTTACAAAAATCCTTTATTTGCTCTGTACTTCTCATAGAAAAAGTGTCGTCTCTTATATCAAAATATCTTAAAGATTTAAATCTTTTTTTGAGGTCAAGAACACATTTAATTATGTAATCTGGGGAATGCCATCTTAAAATTTTTTTTCTTTTCCCTTTATATAATTTGTTTAACAAATTATTACTACAATAAGCACAACCATATGGACAACCTCTTCCAGTTAAAAAAAAAATCTGCCCCCCTAAATCATACTCTCTAAATTTAATAATTTTATTTTTATCTAAAATGTAATGATTTTGAATATCATAATCCACAGGAGGTAATGAATCTAAATCATCTATTAAATTTCTTACAGGATTTTTTGTTACACTACCTTGTTTTTTAATCCATAGATTTTTTATTTTATTAATGGATTTATTTTTTTCAATTGCCTGGGCCAAATCTAAAATTGCCCCTTCTGCTTCTCCTACACAAACTATGTCGCAATGTTCTATACATTTTTCAGGGCTAATTGTCGCATGAATCCCTCCCCATACAATTGGCTTATTTAATTTCTTTAATTTTTTAATAACCTGGATTGCCCTTGGAGCAGTTGATGCAAAAGAGTTTATTCCAATTAAATCAGAATCTCGGGACATGTTTAAAATTTGGTTGAGTACTTTTTCAGGATAAAATTTTTTATAATCTTCAGAATACGCCAAAAAAATTGTTTTGACATTGTATCCTGCTTTTTTTAAGACAGAGGAAATCGTCCTTATCCCCTGGTCAGAAGCAAGAGTTGCTGTTGAGATTAAAGTTATTTTCATTTTAATAATTTTTTATATTCCTCCATATATCTCTTGGCAATAAAATCCCAATCATATTGCTTTGCTTTTGCAAAATTATTTTTAGACATTTTTTTTGCCAGTTTTTTATTGTCTAAAATTTTTAAAATATTTTTTTCAAGGGATTTTAAATCGTTGTAATCTGAGAAAAAACCATTTTCTGGTTGTTTCATTTCATAAGGAATTCCATTTACCGGAGAAGCAACTATTGGGAGTTTTGATGCCATGGCTTCAAACAAAGTTAAAGGCAATCCCTCCCTGTAACTCGGCAAAATATAAATATCTGCTGACTGATACATTTCTGCGATATTTTCTTTCCCCCTTATTGGACCCAGATACTTCATATTTTTATAAGGTTTAATTAGTTTTTTTACTTCCTCTGCCTTACCCTCGTCAGGACCAACCCAAACAAAAGCTATGTCTTTTCTTTTCTTAGTTATATTTCTCGCAACTAATGCTAATTTCTCTGGACCTTTTGTTGGGTTTAATCTTCCAAAAAACAATACTAATTTTTTTTCTTTTATTTTATTTTTTTTCTTAAAATTATTGTTTTTAATCTTTTTATAAAAAATCCCATCCATTCCGTTTGGAATAACTTCTATCTTTTTTTTGTCTGCAAATTTTTTCAAAGTATCAAATTCCCAAGGAGTTATTGCAATCACCTTATCCACCATGCTAAAAGATAATTTGTTGAAAAAAAGGTCATTTAGAAATAAGAAAGGTCTTAAAACTTTTGGGCGAAATGAAGAATCTGTCCAGGGACAGTGTGTTGTGTGAATGTGTTTGAATTTTTTTATTTTAGATAACAAACCAGCAAACAAGATATAAGAATGCCCCGAAACATGTGTGTGAACTATATCAAAATTTCCTTTAAACTTCCAAAGTAAAGACGGCCAGACAAAAGTGTTCAGGGATAAACGAAACCAGTAAGGCAAACGATGGACATGGATTCCCTCGAGAATTTCTTCTTTAATTTCTATTTTTTTATTCTTGTCTGAATCACAGCAAAACACATGAACATCATGACCTTCTGCTACTTGTCTTTTGGCAAGTTCATACATCACTTGTTCAACTCCTCCAAATGTTGGAAAATAAAACATGTTTATGTGGGCAATTTTCATGAAAAATCAAGGAGAAATATAGTTTATATAGATTATTTATCTTTAGTATGCTTAAGAAAATTTTAAAAAGCGAAAAGATATATTATCATGGAAAAAGAAGAAGGATTTATGATGATTTCACGTTAAAGATTATTATCTAAATATTCTAAGAAATCTTTATTTGAGAGGAATAATTTATCATGGCTTTTTTCCAGTATTTCTATAATTAACTTATAATTATATTCCATATTCTCCATCCATTTTCTAGCATAAATACGATTGATATCCCCCCCGGGGTATCCCACTTGTTGCAATCTTTTTTTTCTAAGATTATTTGGAGTTTCAATTACTAAGACATGATTAACAGGAAGGAGCTTTATTATTTTTGTTATTTCGTTATGATTTGATTTATTTTGGAATATCATGAATAATGATTGAAGAAGAAATTCATCAACTAAAGTTGGTGATTTTATTGAAAGAATTCTTTCGTACTTAGAAAGAACTGCTGAAAGATATGAATTTCTCATGAAAAAAACCTTTATATTATCTTTTATAGTTCCTGCATCCAGAATCTCTGAATTCAATTTAAGAAATAATGAATAAGATACAACTGGTTTTTTTAATAAAAATTTAATGAAATAACCTATTTTTGAAAAAAATCCTTTGGAAACAGAGATTACTCTAATTTTCTTTTTAAGAACCTTGGTTAGATTAGTTTTCCCAGATTTAGATAGTCCAAATAATTCAATATAATTTGGATAATCAATACATTTATTTTTATATAAAATCATTTTTTCTTGCAAATATTAAATAGCTTTCAACAAGTTTATTTTTAATCTTTCCTTTTTTGTAGTTAACCATATACTTCTTATGAAAATAATTGTATAAGAAACTTAAGAAAGGTATTTGAAAATATTTCCCAAATACTGCTGGGATAATTTTTATCCCATTAAAATTATTTTTTTCCAACATTTTTGACAAATCATTAATATTTATTTGTTTTGAATGTAATTTTTTATCAAAATTTTTAATTTTAAAGAATTCTGGATTTTTTGTAACTATTATCAAATCTCCTCCATTGTTTAAAGCACAACTAAATTTTTTAATTATTTCTAATTTATCTGGGATATATTCAAAGCATCTAACTGTATAAATTAAATCATATTTTTTTGTTAATGGAACATCAAATATATCGCCCAGGATAATTTTTATGTTATCTTTATTCTTTAACCTATCCAAGAACATATCTCTCATCTCACTAGATATTTCAATTACATCTAACTTTTGAACATAATTAATAAATAATTCTGTCCATATCCCGTCCCCAGGCCCTATTTCCAAAGCAGATTTATATTTTTTTGTTAATATTTTCTTGATTGAATCTCTTGTTTGATTGAATTGAGTGCGAGTATGTCTCTTTCTAAACCATTTCCAATCAGAATAATATTTATATTTCTTCTTAGTTTTCAATTCGTCATAAAAAGATTTTACATGATCTTGAAAAACTTCTTCATTATTATTTGCCATGATTTTTCATTATGACTATTCATTTATAAAACTTATTAAACTTAATTATATTAACTAATTTATAGAGCAATTGGGTTAAAAAAATTAAATTATTTTACAAGCACAAGACCAGATAATATAAAAGGAGAATATGAGAAGAGTGGAATAAAGGGGTATTTAAAATTATTTAGTAATTGTGAGGATAGTAAAAAAGTAAAAGGAGAATTTAGTTCATATTATATGGTGGATTCTAAAGTTGCTAAGATTATAAAAAAACATTTT
>CBDVES010000027.1:0-7798 GCA_965373065.1 uncultured archaeon
TTTTAATGCTTTATCTATTGCTTCATAATCCTCTGAAAACGAGATTTTATTTTTTTCAAAAACTCTTGGGATGCTTAACCCATTATCTAAAATTCCTATGTCTACATAATTCTTTTTTGGAAAATATTGAGCCATAATTGAAGCATGGGTAAATTGAGAATGTTGTTCAATATTATCTGTAAGTTCTGCTAAAAGATAAGGAATACTGTCTCCAAATTCTTCTGGTATTTTTTCACCCATGCTTTCTACAAGAATATTTATTTTTTCATTTATATTTTCTTTATTGCTAAAATGGTTAATAGGATAATAAGTATCTCCTTGTTTTGTAGTCCCAAACGGAAACCCAATGTCTTTTAAATATTTTTTAACATCTTTATTTTCAGGAGAGATATAACTTACTTTTATACCTTTGTTTTCTATTTCATCAATTTTCCCTCCCAATAATAATGCAGAACAAGGAAGAATCCATTGAAGTTCAGAAAAATCTAAATCTATTTTTTTACTTTTTTGAGACAAATTTTCCATCTCTTTTACCACTCTCAAACATCCCTCAATTTGTTCAATTGGACCATCTCCTTTCGGAAGATTTAATTTAATCATGAAATATAAAAAGAAAATACCTTTTTAATTAATTCGGTTTTGAAAACCAAATAGTTTTAGGAAATAAAAAAACAAAATTTTAAGAATTTCGTCATCTGAGAATATATATTTTGTTATTACTTAACTTTGGTAAAATACAGGGGAGTGAGAGGGGGAACCAAAATAATTAAACTCTCGGGATTTGAGTTCAAATCTCATATATGCGAGGGACAGGAATTATAAGTAAAGTTTAAATCGTGGAAATTTTTGAATTTTAAAAAAATAAGTGGGAAGACACAAACCGAAATTCACGCCTTCCCTTATCTAACCGAAGTCAGATAACCTTAACCGAAGTTAAGTAAAATTAATAGAAAAATTGAGTTTAAATAACTTTTGGGCTTTAGATTTTGTCCATAAAAAATTCTAATACTTAAATTTTCTTTCATAATCTTTATGTCTGTCAAACCATTCTAAAATAATTGCTACAATTTCAATCTCTGTGAATGACCTTAAGGAATAAACTAATCTCCAACCTTTACTTTTGCTTAACTCTACCCAAAAAGCATTATCCACCCCTTTATTTTTGTATTCCTTTGGAATCAATCTTTTTGCAATTGGCTGACCAAAAGCAGGTTTTTCTTTTATCCTTCCTATAACAAAATCAATCCGTTTTTTTAAAGGGTCATTTTCTGATAATTCTTCATACTCTTTTTTCAAGTTTTCGCTCTCAAAAACAACATTAACTTTTTTTTGTTTATTTTTTCTTTTTGACATTATCATAATGCAAAGATTTATTTTCAAGATATTTTTTTGCTCCTTCCGGGTCCCATATATAAACAACAATTCCATTATCTGCAATTACGATTTTATTAACTTCTTGTAAATAATCAAGAATTGTCAGATATGTTTGCCATTGAACTTTTCTTGGAAGTTTTTCCCAGATAGCTGTTTTTTTAAATTCACCATTAAATTCTTTTATTATTCTTTCCACCATTTTAACAGTTTCCAGAGTTGGAGAGCGAAAAAGCCTTATTACTATTTCATTTTCTTTGTTTATTTGCTTTTGCATAAACCTACCAATTGGTTAACCTATTTAAATGTTTACTTTTTGAATTTTTGTTCAATATACTGAATTAAGAAATTTTTTATTTTTATATCAAAAAAGACATTAAAAAAACAAATACCAAAAACAAAATAACTCCAAGAAGAATAAATGAGCCTGCATAAAAAACATTTAATCTCTCTTCTCTTGTATAATCTTTTAATTTTTTTATTTTAATTATTCTTTATGTATTTTCTTGCGAATGAAAGTGCTTGTGATTTTGTTTTGAAATCTTCAACACCATTATTAATAACCCAAATCCATCCCCGATTAATATACTCTCAAGTTGTTCTTTTTTTATAAAGATTACCGCATTATACTTCAGCAATAATGCGAGGGACAGGATTTGAACCTGCGCAAGCACTAAGCTACTGCCTTTCTTCGCTTTCCTCAAAAAGAGGAGAAAGTGAAACTAAAAGTTTCGCACTTAAGGGCAGCCCGTTTGACCGCTCCGGCACCCTCGCCTAAAAAAATAATTGAATGATAAGTTATAAAGGTTTTTATTGGGAGTGGGAAAACTAGTTTGACCCGAGCGACTTCGTGGTAGAGAGTAAATTAAATTATCAATCTCTCGTGCAAGTAAATCAAAAGATTTTCATTTGTCCGCCGAAGCGTCGTCGAACAAGAGGTCGGGAGTTCTCCGGCACCCTCGCATGAGATTAGGAGTAGGGTAGCACTTAAAAAACTTATGTAAAATTAGCAATTATTCTTCTTCAATTATTTTTACTTTTGTTCCTAAAGGAATTTCATTAAATATAAATTCTAAATTTTTTGTTTTTGCCCTTATACATCCATGAGAACATCTCTCTCCTATTCCTTCTCCTCCATCTATATCATGAATTCCTATTCCTCTTGTTGAAAGAAGACCAATCCAATAATCCTTTAATGGATTCAACCCACTTTCCGGGGAAATACTTCCTTTCTTTTTAATACATTCTTTAATGTTTTTATTTAGCCATCTAGAATTATAAGAAGGATACCAAGAAGGATTTTTCACTTTATTTATTATTTTAAATTCTCCTAAAGGAGTTTCATAATTTTTCTTGCCAATCCCAACTGAAAATTCTTTGATAACATGATTGTTTTGAATAACATAAGCCATTTTTTCTGATTTATTAATTAAAATTTCATAATCCTCTTTTGCATAAACAGGAGATAAAAATAAATTTGAGATGAGAATCATATTTAATATTTTTTTGTACATTTTATTTTAAGGATATTTGAATTAAATCTTTTCTTTAATTATAAATATTTATGTTCTTAAGAATTCACTTTTGCTTTTGAGTTTGAATCTTAACGCCAAGTTCTTCAAGTCGTTTAATATGCGCCTGCATTACTAACTCCACATTTTGAATAATTTTAACAAGTTCATTTCTTTCATTCATCAAAGTGCTTAATGCTCCCTGATGATGCCCGATTTCCTGCTCCTTTGAAACCTTCGGCGCATCCTGCTTTTCAAAAACTTTCTCAAGATTGTCCTTATTTATTTTTACCATAATACAAACTAAAGAAATTTGTTTATAAAACTTTCTCAACAATAAAAAATAGTTTTTTGATAAGATTAAGATTGTTAAGAAAGATTAAATTTTTATAGTGTTGATTTTACTTATTCTTATGTCAGAGAATATAATTATCTCAAATCCAAATGATTTAAAAGAAAAAAAGAAAAAAATCTTAGAAGCTGGAGCAAATAAATTTCATGTTCTTGCTGATTTTGACAGGACTTTAACAAAGGCGTTTTTTGATGGAAAAAAAGTGAATACAATTATTTCGCATTTGCGTAATGGAAATTATTTGACTAAACATTATGCAAAAAAAGCTCATGAACTTTTTGATAAGTATCACCCAATTGAAATTAATCCGAATATTTCTATTAAAGAAAAAAAGGTAAAAATGAATGAATGGTGGAATGCACATTTTGATTTGCTGATTAAATCTGGTGTGAATAAATCTGATTTAGAAAAAGTTGTTGAAGATGAATCTCTTGAATTTAGAGAAGGTGTTTTAAAGTTTCTTAAAAATTTAAAGGAAAAAAATATTCCGTTAATCATTCTTTCATCTAGTGGCGTTGGAGATACGATTCCAATGTATCTTGAAAAAGAGGGAATTTTGTATGAGAATATTCATATAATCTCTAATTTCTATAAATGGGATGAAAAGGGGAATGCGATTGGAGTTCACGAGCCGATAATTCATGTGATGAACAAATCTGAAATTTCTGTTAAAAGTTTGCCGATTTATAATGAACTTTTGAAAAGGAAAAATGTTTTGCTGATTGGAGATAGCTTGGGGGATTTGGGGATGATTGAGGGTTTTGATTATGATAATCTGATTAAGATTGGATTTTTGAATGAGAATGTTGAGGAGAATTTAGAGCAATATAAAAAGAATTTTGATGTTGTAATTGCTGATGATGGAAGTTTTGATTATGTTAATAAATTTTTAAACAAATTCTAAAAAATAAAAATTCACAAAATCAAACCTTCTCAACAATAAAATTAATCATCATTTCTGAGTTGTGTGTTGAGATGATTTTAAACCCAACTTTTTTAAACAAATCATGCACTTCTTTTTCGTCAAATAAATAATAGTATCTTTTTCCTTTATCTCGCCAGCCAACTAGTTTGTCTTTGGGAGAATTTTTAAATCTTTTTGAATTTTTATTCCAGACTCCAATTAGTGCTTTTGCCTTTGGTTTTAAAACTCTAAAAAGTTCTCTGACTGTTTTTTCTCTGTTTTCTTTTCCTTTAACACAATGAAGAGAGGACATACAAATTCCAGAATCAAAATAATCATCTTTAAAATCAAGTTTTGTTAATTCAGAAACACAAAATTCAGCGTCTATGTTTTGTTTTTTTGCTTTTTGTTTTGAAAATTTAATCATCTCTTTAGAAAAATCAACAAGATACATTTTTCCATTTTTTATCTTCATTAAATGTCTTCCTGAACCGCTTCCTAAATCTAAAACTTTTCCAGTTTTATTTTTTAAAAATTTAATTGTGTGCTCTGTTGGTTTTGTTTTGAATTCTGCCCACTAAGGTGCAATATTATTCCAGACTTGTTTTTGGTTCTTTGATTAAGAAGACAATTAAAGTTTAAAAAATAACTTACAGCCCCTCAAATTTAACTAAAGAATAAATTGGATATTTTGATATTTTTTCTTTGCCTTTTAAATCTGGCAAGTCTATAAGAAATCCGCAACTAATAATATCCCCTCCGAGTTTTTCAATTAAATTACATGCTGCCTGTGCTGTTCCTCCTGTTGCAATTAAATCATCTATTAACAGAACTTTTTGCCCTGGCTGGATTGCGTCTTGATGGATTTCAACAGTGTCGGTGCCGTATTCCAGTTCATATTCCTGAGATTCTGTTTTATGGGGGAGTTTTCCTTTTTTTCTTATTGGGACAAAACTAACACCCATTCTTTCAGCCAAACTTCCGGCAATAATAAATCCTCTTGCTTCTATTCCTGCAATTATATCAACACCTTTATTTTTGTATTTATTGTAAAATATATCTACAACTTTTTTAATTCCATTCGGGTCCTGAAACAATGTTGTCACGTCTCTGTACATTATCCCCTGCTTTGGAAAATCAGGAATTGTTCTTATTTTATTTTTTATAAATTCCAAATCTCTTTTTAATGGGTCCTGGTTAGAGATTTTTTCAATAGCTTTTATTAAAACTCTTTTTACATTATCTAAATTTTGTTTCATTACTCTTTCTATTTCTTCCCATGTAACAGGTTGTTCTGTTTTTTTCCAGCAATCATAATCCGTCGACATGGCTATTACTGCATATTCAACACCTGCTTCTTTTGCTAAAATTGCTTCTGGTGCTGTTGACATATTCACAACATGAGCAAATTTCTGGAACATAAAACTTTCTGCACGGGTTGAAAATCTCGGACCTTCAATTGTAAAGATTGTTCCTATTTTAGAATGCCTTAAGTTTAATTCCTCGCAAGATTCAATTAAATACTGCCTTAATAAATCTGAAAAAGGCTCTGCCAAACTTGTGTGTTTAATTCCGTTTTTAAATTCATTAAAAAAAGTTGTCTGCCTGTTTTTTGTGAAATCTATAAATTGATTTGCAATTACAAAATCTCCCGGCATTATGCTGTGTCTTAAACTTCCGACGGCAGTTGTCGCGAAAATATACTTGCATCCAAGTTTTGTTAATGCGTAAATATTTGCCCTGTTGTTCACATTTGAAGGAGTAATTTCATGATTAGGTCCGTGACGAGATAAAATATATACTTCTACATTTTGTAAAACTCCCTTTTTTATTATTGAGCTTGTTTTACCGTATGGTGTTTCAAGTTCTATGTCTTCAACATCTTGTAATAAATCGCTATTTTCTAATCCAGAACCCCCTATAATTCCTATTTTCATAAATTATTAACACGCAAACATTTTATAAGTATTTTCGTGATAAAAGAAATATGTTAAAACCAAAACCAAACGAGATTAGAAAACCCACGAAAACAATTTCAGGGATTACTCCTCTGGCTGTGATGCTGCCTCCGAGAAAATGCAATCATGGAGCTTGTTTATATTGTCCAAACCTGAATGTTCCTCAAAGTTATACTCCGAAAAGTCCTGTTGTTATGAGAGCAATGAGGGTTGATTATGATGCCTATAAACAAGTAATAGCGAGGATAAAAGCCTTTGAAGCAATGAACCACCCGACAGATAAAATAGAATTAATAATTATGGGAGGAACTTTTTTAGAGTACCCGAAAAAGTTTCAGGACGAGTTTATTAAAGGGCTATACAATGGATTAAACAATAAAAAGTCCCAAAGGGATGACTCTGGTGAGCCTTCCAATACACTTAAAGATGCACAAAAATTAAATGAAACTTCAAAGCACAGGTGTGTTGCTCTTTGTGTTGAAACCCGTCCTGATGTTTGTTCTGAGTTTATTGACAGAATGAGGGGGTGGGGAGTGACAAGAGTTGAATTAGGTGTTCAGATTATCGACGATAAAATTTACAAGAAAGTTAAAAGAGGGCATCTTGTTAAAGATGTTGTTAATGCTACTGAGGATTTGAAAAACGCCGGGTTTAAAATTGGTTATCATATAATGCCTGGCCTACCTGGAAGTGATTTTAAAAAAGATTTAAAATTGTTTAGGAAATTGTTTTCTGACCAGAGATTTAAGCCAGACCAGTTAAAGATTTATCCTTGTCAGGTTATTCCTGGTTCTGAACTTGAAGAGATTTATTGGAAAGGAAAATATAAACCTTACACCAAAGAGCAAACAGAAAAAATTCTTTTAGAGATGTTAAAAGTTGTGCCGAGATATTGCAGGGTTATGAGAGTTATGAGAGAGATTCCGCCGGATTATCTTGTTGCAGGAACCACTAAGATTGATTTAAGAAAAGATATTGAAGAGGAGTTAAGAAAAAACAGAGCAAAACTAAAAGAAATAAGATACAGGGAGATTGGTTTTGTTTTAAGAGATAAAAGAAAATTAGATTTGAATTTGAATTTACACCACGGGCGTATACCCTCAAGGGGTACGAGAACCTCTCACGATGCACCAAGGAGGTGCGAGAACTTCTCCGAAGCCCCGAACCAAGTAGGTCTTAAAGAAGATTTTAGAAAAAAATCTTTACTAAGGGCAAAAATTACAAAATATAAAGCAAGTAAGGGAACAGAATATTTTTTGGAAATTGTAAACAAAAATGATATTTTGTTTGGTTTGTTGAGGTTGAGGATTTTTGATAAATCTGCAATCATAAGAGAGATTCATGTTTATGGGCAGTCAATTAAGTTAGGAGAAAAAAGCAAGTTAGGACAGCAACATAAAGGAATTGGAAAGTTATTGATAAAGCAAGCTGAGAAGATAGTTAAGGAAAAAAAGATTAAGAAGTTAAAAATTATTTCTGGGGTTGGGGTTAGAGAATATTATAAGAAATTAGGATATGTTTTAGAAGAGAGTTATATGGTTAAGGAGTTATAGGTATTTCTTAAAAATATGTTCTTGAGTTTCTTTACTTAATTTTGTTCCAAGAAGATTAATTCCATCTTGAACAGCTTTTTTAAAAATTTCTAAACTATTATCTACATCTACAAAAATTTCTTTTCTAGAGATAACATTATATTTAGTTT
>CBDVES010000028.1:0-7724 GCA_965373065.1 uncultured archaeon
AATATTCATATTGGGTTGTTTTTCTTAAACCCTTTAAAGTTATTTTTCTGACATTAAGTTTATGGACTTTCCATTTACTAATTCCCTGATAAAAAGTATTTTTATAAATAAAAAATAAAATAATCAAAACAGCAAAACCAGAAACAATATAAAACCAGTTTTCATATAAAAATTGTTTTAAGTTTCTTGTGACAGTTCTGTAAAAAATATTAAAAGTTGTATAATCTGCTCTGACATTAATAATTTCTTCATAAGTTTCGTCAATCAGGGGTTTAACTTTTTCATACCTCTCGGTTTTTATTTCATCTTCTATTTCGAAAATAATTTTATCTATGCTGCTTGTATTCATGTCCTCGACATCTAATTCATAATAAAATTTCTTTAAAGCAATAAATTCATCTCTTGCCTCAAATGCTTTTTCTTTAATTGATTGCATATCTACACAATAAGAAAGAACTAAAGAAAAATCAGTGTCCTTTCTTTTTTGCTTTAAGATGCTCTGTGCATCAAATATATTTTCTGCCTGAATCAAAGTATTATTAATTCTTAAAACACTAAAATTTTCATTGCCCAATTCAATTAAAATCTTTCTGGAATATTCTAAGCAAAAACTTGCTTGCTCCTCTAAACTAAGGTTTTGCCCTTGTTCAATGCCCTCGGCAGACAAAACAGGAAAGGCAATAATAAATAAAAACAACAATATTGACATACATCTCTCCATTCTCATTTTTTAAACCTCAAAAATTTAGAAATTTTTTCAGATAATTTGTTTGAACCAAAAGCTTTCTGGGCTTCTAAAAAAGTTATCTGCTCTTCAACCTCGCTTAATTTTGTTGAATAACTGTGCAGCATATTTTCATAAACTCTTGTTTCCATTTTGCCTTTATTCAAATATTTATCCTGAAGCTCTTTCATTAATTTAACTAATCTTTTTTTCTCTTCAAATAATGCTTTCTTTTTTCCTTTTATCTTCAAAAGATTGGCAATCTTAGTTTCTGTTTTTATTTTATCCTGTATTGTCTTGCTTAATTTCTTTTCATACTGGCCCATAGCTTCTGCATACTCTTCCATAGACATATGCTTTTTTTCAAAACACTGTCGCTGAACAACTCCCATTAATTCTAAAAGTAATTTTTCTTCTTCCTGCAGAAGTTTAAGTTTCTTTTTATAAAATCTTAATCTTACAATTAAAGACGAGCCAAAAGAAAATATGCCAAATCCTATTAAAGCTACTAAAGATTCCAACGGATTATTTTTAACAGCATAATATATGCTAAATTCTCCTTTAGTTTCCAGAGCATAAGTAAGCTTGGCTTGTTTTAATCTGTCTAAAGCCAAAAAATAATCCCCTCTGTCAAAAGCAACTTCAGCAACATACAAAATCTTTTTTGTTTCAATTATTTCAATCCCCCTGTTTTCTGCCTGCTCAATTTTTTCTTTTAAATCATTTATAATTTTTAAAGAATCAAAAGCAGCATCATAAATATCTTTAATTTTTTCATAATTATTTTTAACGCCTAAAAAATCTGTCTTGTTATAAGAATCAAAAACTTTCTCTAAAAACTCAGAAATATCTTTAATAACCATACCAGAAGAATTCATGTCTTTAATCATCTGCTCAGAAGCACCTAACATTTCATCTGCTTTATCTCTGCTGACTTCAACAATATAAAGAGTAACTATCTTTTTTTCACTAAAAGTAGTTTTTGTAGTATTAGAAATTAAATCTCCTTTAATTAGAAAAACAAGTTTATATTCTCCTTGTGTAAAATAAGCAGGTACAGTTATTTTTACTGTTATATTTTTAGAACTCTTAGGAGCAATGTCCGAAATCTCGTCCGGGATTATCTTGATATATTCTGCATTGATTCCTGAAACACTGATTTTTACATTCTCTTTATAACTTGTTAATTTATTTTTTATTTCAAGGATAAACTCCTGCTCTTCTCCAATTAATAATTCAAATTGTGTTTTGGATGCTTCATAAGTTGTTAAAACACCTGTGCCTCCTCCTCCACCTCCTCCAGAACTAGTTGCAGTTGATGGCGCAGTATAATCTCCGTCTAAATTTCCGCAGGAAGTTACATAAACATTGTCAGCAACGCTATAACATAAAAATGTTATGTTTATCTGTTCTGTTAATAAAACCTGATTGTCTGCATCTGCAATTAAATCGCCTGATAAATTATAACCCTGCACATAAAGATAAAATGTTTTAACTCCTGAAGTCATTGAAACCAGATTGGAAAAACTGACATTAATGTTGTTGTAATGCAATTCATTATCTGTTATGTTTGTAAAATTAGTGCTTGAATTCCCTGAAACATTTGTGAATCCTGATGCAAGTGTCCAGTTAAAAGTTACATTGTAGGCCGTGTTGTTTTCATTAACTGTTGCAGAGCCCATCAAATTTCTTAAATAACCCTGTAAACTAAAATTCTGAGGAGTCAAATATAAAGTTGATGGAGAAGATGTAATTTTCTGATATAAATAAGGTCCTGCCTGATTTGAAACTATTGTCGCTGTTGTGTTTCTGCCTGATGTGCCTGACCTGCCTGAAACTTCATCAGTTGTAATAATTACATCTTCTTGATTTACTTCTGATAAAAAAGTTGCATTTATAGAAATATTCTGAGTAGTTCCTGCAGATAGTGCATATATTGAAGAGGGTTTGTAATAAACATTATCAAAATATATTCTTTCCTCTGGCAAGTCGTATGTTAATCTAAAATCCAGACTGCAATTGTTATCGGCAAATTCAGAATCACCAGTATTATTTATTGTAATGTTTCCTATTTCCTTGTTTTCATCCCACCCAGAAACTGCTCCTAAACTGGAAGTTATTGTCCAGGTGCAGTCCCAGGAAGCATTTAGAGAAGTGTTAGAACTTGTTGCAGAATCTGCTTGTGTGTCATTTGCCCATATTCTATAAGTCCAGTTGCCCTCGGTGTCAGGAGTAAAATTTGCGTTCATTAAAGTGTATAATCCTTTAGCTGTCAGATTGCTCATAGTTTTATTAGTCCAATTAGAAGTTGAGTTCTTGTATTGCAAAATTGCAGAATCAAAATTATTGTCTGTATCAGAAACATTTGCCGTTATATTTATTAAAACATTTGGGTCAATGTCGTCGGCAGATGTTGGAGTGTGGCTTATGGAAATAAATGTCGGGGCAGAGTTTCCCTTTATTGTCCTGACTTCTGTAGAGTTTGAATTGCCTGCGAAGTCCGTAACAAAAACCTGATAAGTATAGCTCTGCCCTATGACCAAACCTGTCTGAGTTAAATTAAATGCCCAATTAGGAGCACTTCCAGTAAAATAACTTGCATTATTTGTAAGCTCATAAGTTGTATTTGTGCCATTCCAATTATAAGTTACATTTGCTAAATACTGTTCTGTAATAGAAACATTAAGCTCAAATTCTGAAGTTTTTCCTGAATTATTTGTAGGGGTCGGACTCACAAAAGAAATTAAGGGTGTTGTTGCATCAATATAAGTCCGGCCAATTGAAACATTAAACAGCATTGAACTATAATTCTGGTCTTCTGTCCAAAAAAATGCTTTGTATTGGAAGTAGGTATTATTTGGGCTCAAGGTTTCATTTAATGTATTATAAGATGCATTTGTGAAATATGTTGAAGAAGTATTGTCTGGTCCGACAAATGTTTCCCCTGAACAAGCAGAATCATCACAGCTTCTTACTTGAAATGTAATATTCAAAGCACCTGTTTTTGTGCCGTCAGCCATAATCCCATATATACTTTCCCCAGTAGTATAATTAAGTTCAGCAAAAACTAAAGTTATGTTTAGCAAGAAAAAAGTTAAGACAGCAATGGCTAAGAAAATCTTTCTGTTTCCAATATTTTTTGGGAGAGATTTACATGACATTTTTAAAATACCCCTGATGTAAACTATTTTTTAATTGATGAGAATTAGCATGAGCCATATATGCTTCCCAGGAATTAAATGACTCCATTAATTTATCAAAATTCATATCTTCTAAATCATATTTTTTTATTTTCTTTTTTACAGTTTTCAAAAATCTCTTAACAGTGCTCTTTCTAACTAATCTATGATTATCAAAAATTCTATATCCAAGAAAATCAATTCCTGATCTGACTGGAAAAACATTTGCTTTTTTTGGATGCAAAGTTAATTTTATTGAAATAAAAAATACTCTAATATCTTCTTTTAATTTATGTAAATATTGTTTTGATTCATGCAATATGATAAAATCATCCATATAGCGAATATAAAATTTTATCTTTAATTCATATTTTACAAACTCATCTAATTCATTTAAATAAATATTAGCAAAAAGTTGTGAAGTTAAATTGCCAATTGGAATTCCATTCTCTGTGCTGTCTATTATATTATCTAACAACAATAACAATTTTTTATCTGCAATTTTTTTTCTTATAATTTTTTTTAGAACTTCATGGTTAACTGAAGGAAAATATTTTGAAACATCGCATTTTAAAACATAATAATTATCCTCTGCTTCTCTGATGAATTTTTGAAGTTTGTTTGCTCCTGCATGTGTTCCTTTTGCTTTTCTGCATGCATAAGAATCACAAATAAATTTTTTTTCAAATATTGGTTCAATTACAGAATGAATAGCATGATGAACTATTCTGTCTCTAAAAGGCAGGGCAGAAATTTTTCTTTCTTTTGGCTCAAAAATAACAAAATGCCTGTATTTTCCTGTTTTGTATGTTTGATTTTTTAGTTCATATTGCAGTTTAGACAATTCCTGCTCTAAATTATAATTAAATCTAATAACCTCTGCTAAATTAGTTTTTCCCCTTCTTGCTTTTAGGTATGCATTATAAAGACTCTCATAATTGCAGACTTTCTCAAACAAATTTTTATGTGTTTTCATTTTTCTTTTTTGGTATAAAATCCAGCAGTGTTCAATCAGCTCTCAGTTTCATCTTACTAACCGCTGGATTTTCATTTTGATATTCAGCTTTTCGGCTTGGATTTGGATTGATGGAGTTTCATTGCACTGTTCATAAGCTCCGTAAAGCCATGAATCTGGCTTTGAAACTTTTGCAGCAACGGAAACCAATGTTGTTGTTCGTATTCGTCGGCCCATTATTCAAATTCGCACAAAACGGCCCGGCATTAGCCCCATTATTCCAATTGCCCCCGCGTTTCACGGCCCAGCTGATGACAATCCAGCCCATTTTCCTATGAAGGAATATTAGCGTATTTTTTGTACCAACCTCCCAGCATTCTGCCTATTTCATTTATTAAATTTGAACCATATTCATATTGAGAAAAACTAATGAACTGCAAATCTTTTGATAATCTGAAAAAAATTCTTAATTTATCTAATTCAATAATTGCTTTTTGCAGTGATTGTTTTTTGTCAAAATCATTATTAGATTGGATAATGCTTTCCAAGAAATTCAGTGAAGTGTTTTCTATTTTTTGAGCCATTGTGTATTTTTCTGATTTTGGAAATTTATTTAACAAAGTGTGAAGCCATTTGATGAATTCGTATGTTTTGTGGAAAATTTTCATGTCTTCTATCATTGTAAATATAAAAACCTCATCGCCCCCCCCCCCGATTGACTCGGGGGCAAGCCGCAAAAATTTAGTTCTATATTTGATTGTGAATTTGACTCAGAAAGTTTTAAATAGTTGTTATCATTGTTTTTATTTATGGAAGAATTAAGAATAAAAATACCTGAAAGTATGGCTAAAATAGCTGGAGAAGAACTTGAAACACCAGAGGCACAAGCATTATTTAGAGAAGCTGTGGAAGAAAAGATTAGGGCGTTATTATTGTTTAAAGTAGTTGATAATATATTAAAAAAAAGTAAACTTACAGATGAGCAAGCTAAAGAATTAGCAGAGGAATTAAAAGAGAGGGTTGCTAAAAGGCACGGACTCTGAAATTCAAAAATGGAGCTTGTTATTGATGCTGCTATTTTGTTTTCTTTCTTTAAATCTGAATCATTTACAAGAAGTTTTTTTAAATCATTATATAGCAAGGGGATAAGATTATTTGCCCCTGATTTTTTGTTAAACGAACTTTTATCACTCAAAGAAAGGATTTGTGAATTTTGTGAGATAAATGAAGAAGAATTTGTAACTTCTTTTATACTTTTGTGCGAAGTCATAAATATTGTGCCTAAATCAGAATATGAAAAGTTTCTTCCAGAAGCAGAAAAATTATTACCAGAACATCTAAAAGATACCCCATATTTTGCACTGGCTCTTAAACTTGGCATTTCTATTTGGTCTAATGAAAAAAGATTTGAAGAGCAGTCCAAAGTTAAAACATTTTCTACCCATAAGTTGAAAGAATTGCTTGAATTGTAATCTTTAATTAAATCTCTTTTCCTGTTCTCATTTTTTTCCATGTTTTCCATTTTTATTTTTCCCTTCATCTTATTTTCCCCTTTCATTTTCCTTCTCTCCTTTTTTTCATTTTTATATTTTGATTAACAGATTACCAGTCACCAGATTAGGAACTCCTGCAGCAACGGAAACCAATGCTGCTGCTCGTAAGCGACGGCCCATCATACAAACGCGCACAAAACGGCCCGGCAAGAGCCCCATAATACCAAAAGCCCCCGCGTAGCACGGCCTTATTTGTATTTGTACCTGCTGTAAAATAAGTTATATCATTTCCATACTTTGCAGTTCCTGCTGCTCCCGAAGTTGTAAATACAGTCCCATTCCAATAACACGAGGTAGCACCTCCAGGACAAGGGTTAGTATAACCAACTGTTTCATTTGTCCATTCCCAAACATTTCCAACCATGTCATAAACCCCTTCTGATGAAACACAATCTGCCTTGCTTCCTGTCATGCAGGCATCTCCATCTTCAGGAGAATCTGCCCAGTCACAATCAGTTGCTTCATTAACAGTACAATCTGTTAATTCTAAATCTAAATTAAACACAACTCCTTTAATATTTGCAGCAGCAAGCCATTCGTCGTCGGTGCATAAATGCTTATTACCATCAGGATGATTTTCACATGCTATCCTCGCTTCATTCCTGTCAATACGAACCCAAGGATATTTTCCAGCAGAAGAATTAGCATAAGCATTATTGGCCAATGCATCATCTGTCCAGGCCGCCCCATTCCAGGTGCTTGTATTAGATGTTAAATTCCATGTTCCATCAGCATTCCAGCAACTTGCCTCATACTTGTCAATGCAAAAACCATTTAACTTATTAATATAAGCCATGCCTTCTGGGCAGGAAATTCTCTGCTCATGCCAACTCAGATTATCCCATGTTACAGGAGAGCCCATATCAAAAACCTTGCTTGTGTAATTTCCAGAATTATAAGAGAGATTAATCTGAACAGCGTCGTAAGTTGTGTTATAATAAGTTTGATTATAAGTTCCCTCATCAAAATCCGATTGAGTAATGGTTTTCAAGAATGAAGCAGAAATAAAAATAAACAAACTAAAAATTAAAATTCCAAATAAAAATAAAATAGATTTTTTGTTAAAATGTTTTTGCCTTCGCCCCCCCCCCCGATTTCCTCGCGGTGGAGTTTTATCACACATCTTTTTCATACAAGAAATAAAGAAAAGATATTTTTAAAAGTATGTTTTTTTCAAAATTCCCCAACAAAATTTATAAACCCTTCTCATTAAAATAAAACATGGGAACTGCACTAATAAAAATAAAAATCATGCCAAATTCACCAGAAGTTAATCTGGAAGAAATAAAAGAAAAAGCAAAAAAAGTTGTTGA
>CBDVES010000029.1:0-7668 GCA_965373065.1 uncultured archaeon
CCTTAATTTTTCTTCCTGCTCTTTTTTCTTTTTCAAAGATTCTGGTTTTTCTTCAAGAGCTTTTTTTAATATTTCTAATTCATCATTTAAATCCTCTTTTTCTCTCACAAGTTGTTTAAACAAAATCTTGGAACGCTCAAGCTCTCTTTGCTTGAAAATTATTTCTGAATCAACATTTTCTTTTGTCCTTAAAGAAATTTCCTGCACTTCCACCATTGCTGTTTCATATTTTTGCTCTATATTTGCATTTGCATCAAAATGTTTTTCAAGATTTTTCCTTTTTTTATCCAACTCTAAAACTTCTTCCCTGGTTTTATTTATCTGCTCCTGAAGAGATTTAATCTGCTCTTTTTTCTCATTTATATTTGCAAGTTTAATCATGTCTGATTCTCTCTTTGAAATCTCCAGACTAATCTGTTCTATATCCTGCTGAAGAATCCCCCTTTTCTTGTATATATCGCTTAACTCCTTATCTGAACTTGCAATTTCTTTTTCCAATCTCTCAATTTTTGGAATAGTTTTCTTATTAATTGCATTAATGTGTTCTTCAGTCATTCGGCTTTTACAAAGAGGGCACACATCAATTTGCGAAATTTTTTCAATTAGTTTTTTCTGTTTATCAATTTCCTGCTCGTTGTTATAGGAAATTTTTTCGCACTCAATCTCTTTTTTATTTAACTCTTCAAGAATTTGTTTTTTTTCTGTTAAAGCAAATTTCAAATTCTCTAATTTTTGCACACTTGATTTTTTATCAAACAATTCTATTGACAATAACTCTGTTTGTTTCAATAAAAAATTAGATTCATTAACATAATTTTGCAAAACAGAATTCTTGTCCTGCAGTCTTTCTTTAATTGCCCTGAATTCAGATTTAACCATGTAGAATTTTTTTCTTTGCTCTTCCAGCTTCTCAAGTTCCTGCTTCTTAAGATTAATTTCTTTTTCTGTTTTTGTCAGAGTCGGAGATTCTTTTCTAAGCTCTTTTACAGAAAGTTCATTGTTTCTTATTGTCTCCTGCAACTCTTGCTTTTGCTGGGAGATGTTGGAAATTTTGGCTTTATAATTTTCAAGTTTAACATTCATTCCTGCAAGCTCTGCCCTGACATTGGCAATTTCCTGATTAAGTTTTTCCTGCTCCAACCCTGTTGATTTTTGAATTGTTGAATTTATATAATTAATTTTTGATTCAAAATTTTTAATAGCAGTTTCCATGTCTAAAATTAATTTTCTTGTTTTCTCCATCTCTTTGTTTTTTTTAGAAATTTCAAGGTTCACATTTTCTCTTTGTTTTTTCTTTTTAGTTAAATCATAATAAATTATACTTGCCTTTAATTTCCTGGAATCTTTTTCCAATTTCTTAAATCTCAGTGCCTGCTGCCTTTCTTTTTCAAGATGATTTAAATAAAGAGTTCTCTCTTTCAAAATTGCGAGTATTTCTTTCAGCCTGTCATCTGTTTTATCTAACTCCTTGAGAGACTTTTGTTTTCTGGATTCATAAATAGAAATCCCTGAAACTTCTTCTATTATTTTTCTTCTTTCTTCTGTATGCATGCTCACAAAATTCTGGATTTCTCCCTGGAGAATTATGTTGAACCCGTTTGGGTCTATTCCTGCCTGAGCCAGCAACCCCAAAACCTCCTGCCGTGTTTTTGTTTGATTGTTTATTTTGTATAAACTCTGGCCATTTCTCCTGACAATTCTTTTAATTGAAATATCTTTTTTATCTATTGAAAATGTTCTGTCAGAATTATCAAAGATTATTTCAACAATAGCTTCTTTTGCCGGAGATGCTACTTTGGTGCCGAGAAAAATCAGGTTTTTTGCCTTGGCTGCACGCATTGATTTAATGCTTAATCTTCCGAGGACAAAACATAAAGCATCGGAAATATTTGATTTTCCAGAGCCATTTGGCCCGAGGATGACATTTATTCCTGGTGTAAAAGGCAGTTCTGTTTTTCTTGGGAAACTTTTAAAACCATGCATCACGAGTTTTTTTATATAAGCCATAATAAGAGAAATGGAGAAGTGTTTTTAAAAGTTGTTGGAATTGAAAACAAAGGAAAAGTTAAAACATTGCCTTATTGATTTTTTGTCTTCAAACTAATGTTATTTTTAAATATTGCTAGAAAGATATTATTTATTATAGAAATAAATATAAACATAGATTCTTTTTAATTTTATGGATTTTACAACACAACAGAATGTAATTGGGTTATATGCTCTTATGCCGGAAAAAATAAATCTTAGAAAAATCAACAGAGCAAATTTACATAATTGGTTTTATCAAAGAAAAAAAGAAGACTCTTCCATGTTTAGAGATTTAAAATTCAATTGGGATGGGTCTTATCCATTATCCAAAGAGATAGATTATATTAATTCCACATTAAGAACAGTTGTAGGCTTATCAGGAAATTTATGTGATTTCTGCAAAAATTATTTTAATGAGAAGATGAGACCAAAAATAAATGAAAAAGAATTGGATGAAATTGGGCGATTGAGTAAATCTTTGTTTGATTTCTTGTCTTCAAACTAATGTTGTTTTTAAAGATTGCTTGGAAGAATTAATCTTCTAATTCACGATGTGTATTAAATTCATACATAGTAGATTTTGCTCTTTTATTTCTTTTCCATTTAAAAAGTTCATCAAATCGTTTTTTAGTTAATAATTCTAAGTTAATGTGATAGTGAATGTCGTCCTTATTCTCTCCATCTAAATCTAGAATACTTCCAACACATAAATCTATATTCACCCCATCTATAACTTGGGCAGGTCCGTAATAAATATATTTATTTAAATTATATTTTTTAAGAAAGTTCACAATTCCCTTTCCTTTAGGTGGTTCGCCTTTAGTATAAAGTATATCTTTATTATCAACTGCTCCATACACTTCTATTTCGCTACACATCCATCCATTTTTCCTCATCCCATCCATTCCTGGGAACTGGCTTAAATATACTTCTATATCTTTTATTTCTTCTATTTCACTGATTTTTTGTATGACTTCTAATTGTTTATCACTTATATCTATTCCATAAAGCATTAAATCTAAAGCTCTTTTTACTCCTTGATATGATTTCATTTTTATATATTTTCTAGACAATATTTAAATTTATGTGTATTAAAATATAGTCTTCAAATCAACTTTCTCTGCCCAATTTTTTCATAAGCTTTTTTCCAGGTTATCCATGTCTTTCTAAAAATCCCAGTGTCTTTATGTTTTCTTGCGTGTTTGGCTAAAAATCTAATTGTCGCAGGGTCAGAGGTATATCCAGAACCAATTTCATTCCCGTATTTTTCTTTAAGCTTTGTCATTTCTTTTTCTCTCACGCATTTTGCCAAAACCGAGGCTGCTGAAACAGAAACATGATTTTTATCTGCTTTATGTTCACATGAAATATCCAAGTTTGAAAGATTTTTTATTTTTGTTTTCAGGAAATCCTGCCATTTAACTATGCTTGGCGAAGGGCAGTCAACAACAACTTTTATTTTTTTATAACCCTTGTTTATTCTGTTTATGATTTTAGCACAAGCCAGTGCCTCAAGCTCATTTAATTTTGTTCCCTCTTTATTTTTAACATCAATTTCCCGAGGAGGAATAATTATTATTTCAAAAGTTTCGGCTTTTTCCTTAATTATGTTTGCCAAAAATTCCCGTCTTTTTTGAGTCAATTGTTTGCTGTCTTTAACCCCTAACTTTTTTAATTTCGCCTCTTTTGATTTATCAATCAAACACCCTGCTAAAACCATTGGACCAATTACAGGCCCTCTTCCTGCATCATCAATTCCTAATTTAAGGATTGTCATAGAAAATTTTATAATGGATAGTTTATTTATCTTATGCGGGGTAGAAAATGGAATTTAATAATTTGAGTGAAGAAGAGAAAGGATATTTATTTGGCATGTTTGAAGGTGATGGATATAAAATTCATGATAAAAAAAGCAGACATTATCAAATAGAGTTTTATTTGAATTCTGAAAAAGATAAAGAAATTATTAAATTTATTGTTGAGATACTAAAAAAAATCAAATTAAAACCAAATTTATATCAGGACAAAAGATGCAATTGTAAAAGAATTAGAGTATATTGTAAAGAATTATTTGGTTTTTTGGAGAAGAAAATAAGTTTAAGCGACAAAACTAAAGAATTTAATCTGGGGTTTGTTTCTGGATTAATAGATTCAGAAGGGCATGTTGATAAAAAGAAATCTTATATTTTGATAATAAATACAAATAAAGATATATTAGATAAATGTGAAAAATTTCTTAGGGAGATTGAAATTGGAGTAAGTATTAGCAAAAGAAAAAAATCTGCAAAAGATAAATTAGAATCTTATAGAATGTACATCTCCGTTAAGTTTAAAAATCATTCAAATCTTTCAATTAAGACCAAGAGACTCTAATTTATAGCGAGGTGGAGCAGATTCATTCAAGTTGTAAAAGATTTAATGAAGCTCAATCTGGAGTGCTCGTCGGGCCCATAAGCAAATCCGCAGGATTTTCATTCTTACGCGGGACAGCATAGGAAACCCGGAGGTCGTGTGGTTCAAATCCCACCCTCGCTATATCCTAAAAAATGAAATGCCCACATTGCAATGAAGATTTAATTATTCAGATAGCAACCAAAGTTAATTGCAAGAATTGCAGAATACTTACAGCCATGACTTCTATTGTAACAATTCAATGTGGAAAATGCAAACATGTTTTTCAGGTTCCTGTGCAAAGCAAGAATATTTTTAGTGTTCAAAAAGGAAGGTATTGATTGTTTATGTTTAAGAAAGTAATTATACTAAAGCCTGAAGATAAGAAAAATGAACCTCCCTCTAATTTAAACATAGCTGGGCATTTTAAAAGAATCGGAGTTCTAAATCCTGCAGTTATTCAAAGAGATTATGAAGTAGATTTCTTATCACGATTAATTTATGAAGATTGTTATGGATTAAATTCTTGTATTGTTAGAAATCAGGCAGTTTTAGAAGGGGAAGGAGTTAGAATTAAAAAAGATAAAAAAGGGCATCCTCTGGAAAGATTAGTTTTCCAGTCAACAGACCCTCATGGTAAAAGAGGAGTTGAAGATGCCAGATTAATTAAATTAAATTGTGAAACTCCTATTCATGGATTTCTTGTTCATTATAATGGTCCAAGAAATGGGGATGCAAGAACAGAGTATTTAAGGACAAAAGAAACTGAGCCTACAAACCTTTCAAAATGGGACAGGTTTGGAATTTATTTCCCAAACATTGGATTAGAAGAAGCTATTGCAACAGTTACTAGTGAAATTCATAAAAAAAGATGGATAAAAGATAAAAGAAAAATAAAGTCATCTACTGAAACATATCCTCCTTCAAGCCCTTTTTTGAAAACAAAAGATTGTTGTTTATGGCCTAAAAAAATTATGAAATATGGAGAAGAATATTATGGAATTATAATAAGATTATTACCAGATATGCAAATTGTATATATTAAAGATTTTAAAGAGCTCGCAAGATATAAACTTTGGAAAAATGTTGTGAAAAATATAAAAGATTATACTTTATTAGGAATTGAAAACAGCTGGGAAGATAGCCATATTGGTTTGTCAGGTTCTCCTTTTGAAATAAATGAGGGGGTTTTAATTCCCTATCATGGAGTTGTTATGAAACCTGAAAGAAATTATCAGTTTGGATTTGCATTAGCTGATCCAAATAATCCTCAGAAGATTTTAGGAAGAACAAAAAAACCTTTTTTGTATGCAACAGAACCTTGGGAAGAAAATGGAGTTGTCCCTGGAAAAGTAGTTTTTCCAACAGGACATGCAATTAAAGACGGAATTATACATTTGTTTTATGGTGCTGGAGATAAATATATTGCACATACTAAAACAACTGAAAAAGAAATTTTAGATAGCTTGTCTTAAAATAAAAACTTAAATAAACAAAATCCCAAATTGTTGAAATTACTTCACTCTTCTTCTGTAAAAATCTGCTAAAAACATATTTTGTGTAAAAACTCCGGCAGGAAGACCTACTAAAATTATAATCATAATTAAAAATACTATGCCTAATAAAATACTTTTTAACACAGCTACAATATAATCCCATAAATTATTAAAGACAGATTTTAATATTTCAAATTCAAAAAAAGAACTAATAGTTTCTTTATTAAGGAAATTTATAGTTAAGATTGGGATTACAAAAAACCCCAGGAAAAATTCAGCTAATCCCATTGCTATAGGATTTATCTTACCTAAGATGCCAACAACCACAATATATGCTAATGCAAAAGGAAGAGATTTTAGGAACATAAAAAAACCTAATTTCATATCGCTGCCAAATTTTAGAACAGGCAATTGCTTAAATTTTCCTTTGCTAAATTCCTGAATAATTCTAACACAATATCCGCCTAAAGCAAACCAGCCAAAAATAGGCAATAAAATCCATAGAATATTTAACATGGCTTTTGCTCTGTTAAAAGGATATTTGAAAGCAGTTTTAAAATCTAATTCCGCCATGCTTGATTTCCTCTTTTTCATATTTAAGTAATCAAAAAAAACTTTATAAAACTTTTGAAATGAATTTTCTGTGTTGTCTGAAAATTATTTTTTCTTAACCAAAACCTTTTTTAACAGATTATCTCTCATGTTTTTATGTCAGAACAAAATCTTCCAGAATTAAATGTAGGAGTTGTGGGGCACATTGACCACGGAAAAACAACTTTGCTCAGCAGGCTCACTGGAAAGTTTACTGACACACATTCTGAAGAATTGAAAAGAGGGATTACAATCAAACTTGGCTATGCAGACATGATTATCTATAAAGACAAAAATAATTATAATACTAATAAAGGAAAGCCAGTAAGATATATAAGTTTTATAGACGCGCCAGGACACGAAATGCTAATGGCGACGATGCTTTCTGGAGCAGCAATTATAGATGTTGCGATTTTAGTTATTGCTGCAAACGAAGGAATCAAACCTCAAACACAGGAGCACTTTATGGCTTTGCAGGCGAAAAAAATCAAAAATATAATCATAGTTCAAAACAAGATAGATTTAGTTGGCAAAGACCAGGCAATAAAAAACTACAAAGAAATCAAAGAATTTGTTAAAGGAACATTTGCAGAAGATGCGATGATTATTCCTATGTCGGCTCAACAAGGGGTTAACATAGGTAAGCTGTTAGAAGAATTATGCAAGATTGAAATCCCAAAAAGAGAAATAAATATTGAACCAATTTTTTTAATTGCCAGAAGTTTTGACATTAACAAACCCGGAACAAAAATTAACAAATTAAAAGGAGGAGTTTTTGGGGGAATTCTAAAACAGGGAAAATTGAAAGTCGGTGATGAGATTGAAATCAAACCTGGATTGAGCATTAAAAAAGCAAACCAGCATATTTACCAAACCTTGACAACAAAAATCATTTCTTTGTTTAAAGGAAATAACCAAGTCAAAAAAGTTCTTCCCGGAGCAAGTGTTTCTATTGAAACAGAATTAGATTCTTTTTTAACAAAAACAGATTCCTTAACAGGTTGCCTGGTTTCAACAAAAAATACTTTGCCAGATATAAGCCACAACATAAAAATAAAATCAGAATTATTCGAGGAAGTTTTGGGGACACAAGATAACAAAAAAGTTGAACCATTAAAAACAAAAGAAAAACATAGGAAACTAAGGTTGTTACTGCTGCAGC
>CBDVES010000030.1:0-7470 GCA_965373065.1 uncultured archaeon
TTTGACAAAAGGATTGTTAGATAATTCTATGCAGTATGTTAAAAATACTTTATTAGGGTTGGGTTTGTTGACTATGGTTAGTGGTTGCACAGGTCTGGGTGCAGCAATGTCAACGAGCAATGACCCAAGAACAAGATTAATTGGAACAGTAATGTATCATGAATCTTCGCATCAAGACAGGATGAAAGAAGCAGGGAGAAGCGAGGTTAATGTTAATACTTCTGGAGCAACTTATAATTCTGAAGAAAGAGCAATACTTAATCAAGTTAGCAAAATGCCGAGGGTTGTTTGTATTGGAGATGTTGATAATGATGGAATACGTGAATGGGTTTATTATGATGGGGAGGGGAATAGATATTGGGTATCAAGGATATTCAAAAATGAAAAAAATACATATTCTACTGAACAAAATAAAGAATTTTTTAAAAGAGAGTTCCATTATTTAAAGGATGGCAAAACAAAAATGGTCTCTCCAAATACATTAGTTATTTGGTATCAAGATTAATAATTAAATTAGCTAATGAAATATTTATAAAACATCTTTTCCTAATTTATTTATGAATAAAAAAGGGGTAATGTCATTAGCACAAATTTTCATTTTAATTTTTGGAATAATTGCAATTGGTTATGCAGTGGGAAGTGAAATTGTTTTTGTTAGTAGTACTTGTGTTCTTAATGGAAAAATATCTTCTACATCTCTTTTAGAACTGGGTTGTACCCAAGCTGGAGGAAAATGGTTTAATACTAATGTAGAGGCTCAAGAACATTTGAAGGGACTTGGAGGAGGAATAGAAGAGAATGTAGTAAAAGACCTATCAGCAACAGGAACTCCAACTGGATATAGCAGTCATGGTTATGCAGGTGAAGCAGGTGGGGCACTTTTTGGAACTGAAAATGTTGCACCAAAAGGATGGGAATGGGATGCTACAAAAAGTAAATGGATAAAAACAGGGGGGCTTGAAGCTTCTTCTGGTTTTGGATATTCTATGACAGGAATTGTTCAAGGAGCTTATTGGGCTTTGATTGCATATTATATGGTTCAAACAATGGGGTCAATTTTTGGATTAGATGGAGCAGAACTAGACGCAGTTTCGATAGCTACTGCAGGAGGTTTTTTTTCTGGAAAAGCTGCTTTTAGTGTTCTTGGAAAAGGGGGGATTGGACAAGATTGGATTATGAAGGGAGGAATTAGCCCAGGTTGGGCAACTGTTACAGGAATTGGAGTAGCAGCAATAATCTTCTACACAACATACAAAAAAGAATCTCAGGAAACTATTTCTTTTACCTGTAATCCATGGGAAGCACCTGTTGGAGGAGAGCATTGTGAAAAGTGCAATCAGCAAGGGGCATTGCCTTGTTCAGAGTATCAGTGTCGGAGTTTGGGGCAGTCCTGTCAGTTGTTGAATAAGGGGACAGAAGACGAAAAATGCGTTTGGGTTAATAGAAAAGATATTAAGTTTCCTGTGATAAAAGCATGGAAAGAAGCATTACTTGATGATTATACATACAAACCAGACAATAGTATCTCGCCTCCAGACAGAGGAGTAATAGTTTTTAACCGAGATTCGACAACAGGGTGTGCCAAGGCATTCACGCCATTATCATTTGGAATAACAACAGACGAGCCGGCAAAATGCAAACTGGATTATATAAGAAAAGATAGTTTTGATGAAATGACTTTTTACTTTGGCGGGAGTTCTTTATTCAAATATAACCATACACAAGTCATGAGTCTGCCAAGTCCAAGTTCTTTATCAGCAGAAAATTTAACAATAGAAAATGACGGGGAGTTTGAAGTTTATGTTCGGTGTCAGGATGCAAATGGAAATCATAATATTGCGAATTTTGTGTTCAAGTATTGCGTGGAAAAAGGACCTGACACAACACCGCCTTTAATTGTAACAACTGATTTATTAAATAACATGCCTATTGCATATAATCAAAGTTCAGTAGACATAAAAGTTTATACAAACGAGCCGGCAGATTGCAAATGGAGTCATCTTGACCAGAACTACGACGACATGGAACAAGATATGACTTGTTCATCAAGTGTCTTGGAGATGAATGCTCAAATGCTTTACGAGTGTTCTACAACTTTGACAGGAATAAAAAGCAGAGTAGAGAACAAATTTTATTTCAGGTGCAAAGACCAGCCAACAGGAGTTGAAGAAGAAGACAGGAATGTGAATGCAGAATCTTATGAGTTTGTTTTAATAGGCACCCAGCCATTGGTGATTGACTCTGTTCTGCCTAACAACACAATAAAGGATTCAACAGAAACTGTGAAAGTAACCCTGGAAGCTGAGACTTCTGCAGGATACAACGAAGGCGAGGCAGTTTGTTATTACAGCGAGGCAGAAGAGGGAGACAGCTATATTATGTTCTTTAATACAAATTCGCATGAGCACTCTCAAGAGTTATGGCTGGCAGAAGGAGAATATGAATATTTTATAAAGTGCATTGACCTTGGCGGAAACTCCGACACTGAAACAGTAAACTTCAATGTAGAATCTGACTCTTCTGCTCCAATAGTTGTAAGAGCATATCATGAAGAAACATATCTTAAATTAGTGACAAACGAAAAAGCAGAGTGTGTTTACGACAGTGTTGACTGCAGTTACCTGTTTGACGACGGAACAAAAATAAGTGTTGTTGATGATGTAAATCATTTCACAAACTGGGACACCAAAACAAGTTTTTATGTTAAGTGCCAGGATGAATACGGGAATCAGCCAATGCCAAATGAGTGCAGTATTGTTGTAAAACCTTTTGAAGTTTATGAAGATGAAGAATAAAACTTTATAAGTTATGGTTTTCTAATTTAAATATGAAAAGAGGAACTCGTGCCTTGACTTCGGGATTTAGTAAAAAAATTTGCCCAAAGTCAAAACGCTCGCAAATGAAGTTATCTTTTGGGATGATTTTTTCAATTATTTTAATTATTATTTTTCTGGCTTTTGCTTTTTATGCAATGCAAAAATTTCTTGAAATGCAAAGAGATATTCAGATAGGACAGTTTATCGAGGATTTGCAGGCAGATATTGACAAGATGTGGCAAGGTTTGCAGGGATCTCAGGAAGTGCCATATATATTGCCGAAAAAAATAAAATTTGTTTGCTTTGTTGATTATAATTCAAATTCCCGAGGAGAGAAAGCAAATCTTTACAATCAATTGAAGCAGGTTTATCAGGGATATGAAAATTTGTTTTTTTATCCAGTTGGTTCTGCAGAGGGACTGAACTCTTTTGAATTAAAGCATATTGATTTAATTAAAATAACTGAAAAGGAAAATCCGTTTTGCATTGAGAATAAAGAAGGCAGAATTAAGATGATTATCAAAAAAGGATTTTATGATAATTTGGTTTGTATAGGGGAGCATTGTAAGTTTTCTGCTCCACCTGAAAAACTCAAAACTTCTAAATCAATATGTGTAAAAGCAGAAGATGCTGATTTATGCAATGCTCTTGATTTTGTTTATGGAACTGGTTACAAAAAAGATTGTTGTTCCGAACATAATCTGTGTTGTTAAGAAAGATTTAAATATATAAAAAGATTAATAAAAAAATGAAAAAGAGATTAGCAGTTTTGTCATTAATTTTAATAATTCTTGTCATGGGTTTTGCGAGTGCAATTACAAAAGCAGAGTTAAGAGATTTTTTAAAAACAGAACTTAAAAATTATTTTGAAGATAAATCAACTTTATTAACAACTGACGAATTAAGAGAAACACTTAATTTTTATTTTACTCTTTCAGGTGGAGAAAATAATAATGTGAATTTTGCAGGAAGCGGATTGTCTAGTGAAAATATTAATTTAATTGAAGGTTTAGCAGAAATAAGTTCCCCTTCTATACAATTTGAAGAGTTTACATGCTCTGATTGTGATAACAGATATTATACTAAAAGCGAAACATATACCAAAGAACAAATTAATGCTATGATTTCTACAATAGAATCTGGTGGTACAGGGTGTCCTGTGGGTTATACATTTTATGAGCAAAGCACAGAAACAGCAAAGTGTTATAAGGAGGGGGAGGTTATTACGGCACGAGGAATTATGGGTATTAATTGGCCATTTGAATGTATGGGGCGTATTGTAAGTGGAGTTTTACAAAGTCGTGCGAAATATTATTATGGGGCTACGTTAAAAAGTGATAGTGGTTGGTTAACAGGTGCAAGTACCGCAGTAGGTTATGAGGAATTGGATCATTATAATGTTGCATATTGTTCTATTAATTGGGTTGGAGTAAGTGGATATAGTCAAGACAAAACTTATACATATACTCGTATAGATTTAACTCCTGTCAGTTTTGGTAACATTCTCCAAATCAAATAAATCTAAAAGTGTTAAATTTTTCTTTAATCTTTTTTCATCTGGAAGATTTTTATTAAACGAAAAATTTAAATATAACTCTTTATTCTATTTTATATAATTAAATATATAATTAATAAAATGCAGTCATTAACAAGAACAAGGGGTATTGGGGTTTGTTAGTTGTGACTATACCAAAAAAAATTGTCAGAGAAGAATCATTAAAAGAAGGGGAGTTGGTTAAGTTAGAAGTTGAAAAAGTGAAAAAAGATGGTTTTTTATTTGCTCAATTAAGATAAAAAATTTCTAAAAGATTTAATTAAAAATATTTATAAGATGAAAAAACCCAATCACCATTTTTTATTTTTTTGAGATAATTGGAAAATGTGTTGCGAGCAATTTATTTAAACTCATTTTTCTTTTATAAATTATGATTAAAAAAAGAGGTTATCTACAAATATCGTTTGCATGGACTTTTGCAATTATCGCAGGAATATTTATTTTGTTTCTTGCGATTTACAGTGTGACAAAATTGGTTGGAGTAAGTCAGTATGAGTTGGATACTAAAACTGCGAAGAACTTGGGAGTATTGTTGAATCCGCTGGAGACGAGTTTTGAAACAGGTAAGACAACTTCAATAACAATGGCAGCAGAAACAAGAATTTATAATAAATGCAATCTTTATGGGAATTTTGGGAATCAAATAATTCAGGTGTCGCAAAAGAGTTTTAATAAATGGTCTGAGCCGGCAGAGAAGATTAGTTTTTCCAATAAATATATTTTTTCAGAAGACTATGTTGAAGGAAAGAAATTTTACATTTTCACAAAGCCGTTTGAATTCCCGTTCAAGGTAAGCGACTTAATTTACATAACTTCCTCGGAAAAGGAATATTGTTTTATTGACGCGCCAGAAGACATTGAAGACGAACTCTCAAGTTTGAATCAAAATAATCTGGTGATAAAAAATTGCTCAAGCAATAGTGTGAATGTTTGTTTTGAGGGGGGCATGGACTGTGATGTGAAAATTTCTTATGGCATGGGTTCTGTAAAGAAAGACGGGAATACAATTTATTTTGAAGGAGATACTCTGATGTATGCTGCAATTTTTACAGAAAAGGATTTGTATGAATGCCAGTTGCAGAGATTGATGAAGAGAACTGCTGATCTTGCGTTGCTGTATAATGACAAGGCAAATTTCATTTCTCAAAAAGCAGGGTGCTCTACTAATTTGAATTTAATTGGATTAAGTGACCTGGCAACTAAGTTGGATAGTTCTTCCGGGCTTAATTCAATAAATTATGTTGTGAAAGATATTGGGAATAAAAACAAAGACCATGGAGAGTGCAGATTATGGTAGTGAAAATAAGACAAGCGAAAAAAAGTGATTTGGGACAGTATGTTAAATTAAGAAAAATTAATCTAAAAGAATATTTTAAAATTATTGGGAAAAAACAAAAAATAATTAGCAAACAAATAGAAAAAGAATTTAAAGATTTATTTTCTTCTAAGCGTTTTATTTTAATTGCAGAAGATGAAGTAATGAAGGGGTATTTAATTGGAACATTAATAACAACACCGTATGCTAAAGAAGGATATATAGATGATATTTTTGTGGCACAAAATTTTAGACTAAAGAACATTGGAAGTTCTTTGATTAAAGAATTAATAAAAATATTTAAAAAAAAGAAGATTAAAAAATTTAGATTGGGGGTTCATCTCAAAAATAAAAAAGCCATAAAGTTATACAAAAAATTAGGATTTAAAATAACTCATTATGAGATGGAAAAAAATGTTAAAAAATAAAAAAGCGCAACTTAAGATTCAGCAGATGGCGTTTATGCTGATAGCTGTGACGCTGTTTTTTGTTTTGGTTGGATTGTTTGTATTGAGTATTAAACTTACAGGGCTTAGGGAATCAGCAACTGCACTTGAGGAAAAGAACTCTATGCTGCTTGTGACTAAACTTGCGAATTCGCCGGAGTTTTCCTGCGGGTTTGCGTTTGATGAAACAAAGCTCGCCTGCATTGATGCAGACAAGGTTATGATGTTAAAGGAAAGTATTAGTAAATATGAGAATTTTTGGCAAGTTGAGAACATTGAGATAAGAAAAATATATCCTGCGGGAAACATAGTGTGCACGACTGGGAACTATCCTGATTGTAATATTATTCGGTTGCGCCCAGAAAAAGTATCTGGTTTTGACTTGTCGAACTTTGTTTCATTGTGCAGAAAAGATGCAGAAGATGGAGAGATTTATAATAAATGTGAATTAGCTAAAATAATGGTAAGTTATGATGTTAAATAAAAGTAAGGTAGGAACTCCCGCTTTGACTTCGGGATTTAGTGGAAAATTTTGTCCAAAGTCAAAACGCTCAACTCCCGCCTTGACTTTAGAAGGGGGTAAACAAATTTGGTTAAAGTCAAAACGCTCGCAAGAAGAGATGCTGGGGTTTGTTTTAATTATAATTATAGTGGCTGTGATTATGCTTGTATTTTTGGGGTTTTATTTGAGAGACAGCCCAAAAGAAATTGTTGAAAGTTATGAGGTTGAGAGTTTTATTCAGGCATTTTTGCAGCACACTACTGATTGCAGGGATAATTTAGAATATCTTTCAATCAGAAAATTGATATTTGATTGCAATGAGGGAGGAACATGTTTGGATGGCAGGGATACCTGTGAAGTTTTGGATTCTACATTAACAAATCTTGTGGAAGAGAGTTGGAAAGTTGGTTCAGATACTCCAATCAAAGGATATGAATTAAATATAACTTCAAATAAAGAAGAAATGTTATTAATTAAAAAAGGAAATAAAACTAATAATTATAGAGGGACCATGCAAGATTTTAGCAGAAGCGGGAATTTGTTTGAGATTCTGTTTACAGCTTACTATTAGATTATATTTTAATATTAATTGTAATTGTATCTACAACTATTTCTGGTTTATGTCTGATTCTGTTTTTAGTTTTTTCTTCAATCAATTCAATAAAGCCAAATCTTTCCAGTAATTTAAGGTCATCATTTACAGATTTGAAGTTTCTATTTAATTTTTTAGCTAAATCATAGATTGAGGCAGGTTTTTGGGTTTTAATTACATGCAACAATCTTGCTTTTTCATTGCTCAAAAGCTGTCTTAATGCCAAAATTCCTGAAAAATCATA
>CBDVES010000031.1:0-7464 GCA_965373065.1 uncultured archaeon
AATTCCTTCACAGATTATTTCAAATGCTTTATCTGGGGGAGGGAAAGAGAATTATTATATTTTAGAATCTGAATTAGATGGTTCAAATATTCTTGAAATAAATGCTAAAAGTTTGCCATTGCCGAAGACAATTGAGCAGTTGCAGGATAATTATTTATTATTTGAAGACAAGGGATTAGAGGTGATGTTTAAATGAAAATAAGAAAAGCAAAACTTAATGAAACTAAAGAAATATATTTAGAGATATTAAAAAAACCGAATAGAGAAGCTTATAATGAGCAATTAGTTAAAGATTTAATTAAAGATAAATTGTCTATTTGTTTAGTTGCTGAGCGAGAAAATAAAATTGCTGGGATACTGGGTGCGAGGAGAGAAGGATATAAAGGTTATTGGCTGTATTTTTTACATCCAAAGAAAAAAGATGATGAGGAAGTTGAGTCTGAGTTAATGAAAGAATTTTTTAAATATGCTAAAAAATTGGGAGCAAATAAAATTGCCTCTGATACACCTGAAATTAAATTATTAAAAAAATTTGGTTTTAAACAAGTTGGAAAAATTCCTAAATGGCAGGCAAATGGAAAAGACCAAATTATAATGTTTAGGAGATTAAAATGAAAACAAACAATCCCAAAGGGATACCCAAAGAGGGCACGAGAACCTGCAAGCAGGTGACTCTGGTGAGCCTAGCGAAGAAAGTTATTTGAAGAAGCCAATAAAAGTAAAGAAAAAAGAAAAGAAAATTAAACTTATGGTAAAATGAAAACAAACAATAAACTAAAACTTGTAATGATTTTTTTAATCGGGATTTTGTTGATTTCTTTTAGTTCTGCTTATATGCGGACATCTAATATTCAGTATGCTCAGTTTGATTCTGGGCATGGAGGTTATTGGCAACCAGACAGAGATATGTGCGAGGCAGGTCAGGATTTTGTTGTTCAGATTGCTCCTTTTGGTTGCACTCCTGCTGTTGTCAGGGCTGATTTGCTGGAGGAGCAAAATGTTCCTGTTTTTTGCCAGTTAGGTGCAACAAAAATTAATCCTTTAATAGAGGTTGATGCAATTGAGCAGATTCGGTTTTCCGGGGAGTATCCTAAGGAGGTTTCTGGGATTGGGTTTCATCCTGCAAGTGCTGCATTGGGAGTTGACAAGGATTTGAATTCTCCTATTTTAAATAATATTGGCTATGCTGTTATAGTTTTGAAAAAGCAGGAAAATGCTTCTGCAATGCCGGAGTTTGTCACAGGAAATTTAACAGCAGAGATAAGATATGATATTAAAAATGCTTTTGGAATTGGGAAGGCGAGTTTTTATCTTCCTGAGATGAGCGACGAGGAGTGGGACAAGAAACATGAGCAGTATGGTTTTTGGCAGGGTCGGGGTTATTTAAGAGCAGAGGGAGTTGATGAAAGCGGAGCAAGGATTTCTGTTTATGATGATACAAGAAAGATTGCGAGTGTTGATTTGGAAAAAGGCAAGACATCAAGGATGATTTATCTTCCGGGGTTTGATTGTTTGGCAGGTTTAAAGTTAAAGTTAGATGGGTTGGAAGCTCCAGACACAAGAGCCAAGTTAAATATTAATGGAGAGATTGTTGAAGTTGCAGAGGATGAGAAGTTTTTAGAGAATAGATGCTGGGTTAAAAAAATAGATAAAAAAGGTTTGGTGCAGGAAGTTGAGGTTTATTGCAAGGGTGATGAAGAGAGAGGGAGTTTTGATTTAAGGATTAGTCCGAGGGTTGAGTTGGAAATTTGTGAGGGGGATGGAAGTGGTTGTGAGATTAAGGATTATGAAGTTGGGGATAAACTTCCTTATAAATTTAGTGATGCTGGAAACAAAGATGTTTATTTAGGTTTTATTGGAGCAGAAGGAGATGCAAATAAAAAAGAGAATTTGTATGTGAGGTTTGTTCAGACTCCTTATCATGGAGAGAAGTTAACTGATAATATGCTTTCAGAAGTTGCGAGGTATGATAGTGCTAGTTATGATGCTCAAACAGGCGGGGGGTTATCAAAAGTTTTGCAGACAATAGTTAAAAGTAGTGGGGCATGGATTGAGAGATTTGCAAGATACTTGGTACAAGGAAGTGAGATTAGTATGAAATTAAAATATGGAGAAGGTCATGATCCAACTTATTATCTTACTGAGAATGTTTATGGAAAAAATATTAAGATAGTTGATTTTGCAGGAGCAGTTGATAAAGAGTTTGGAGAGGGAGAAAGTATTAATGTGATTTATTATGATATTATCGAGGGAGAAATATATGATGGAAATCTCCCATATGGATTGGAGTTGATTAATAATGAAATTAGAGAATGTTTTGATGAGGATTATGATATTGATGAAGATACTTGCACAGACTACTTGGATTATGGAGAATTTAAAGGAAGTGTTTTTGAGAGGCAAGGCATTGAGGTATATTCACAAACTTCTTTGTATAAAGAATTTTTTAAAGATTTTGTGAGTGCTAAAATTAGTGATGATCAAAAAAGAATTAGTGTTAGTTTGTCTGATAACGGAAGAATTACAGAGTCTAATGAAATAAAAGAAAATTATCAAAACGCAAAACAAGATTATGATTCTATTCTTAAAAGTTTTTCTTCAGAAGAATATGATTCTATGACTTATGGCGAAGAGGCATTGTATCAAAAAATACTTTTGGCATGGAATGCAGAACAGAAACAGACAGTTGTTGAGTTGTGTAAAGAATTCAAGAATCAATATCCTGATTCTAAAAAGATTTTGAAAACTCAGTGTGAGGACGCTTACAAACTTTCAAGTTCTGAAATTGCTGGTAGAGATGTTTCAATTAATGGAATTGTAAAGAGGATTTCTTTAGAGAGTATTGTTGAACCAAAATGGGAGGAGTATAGTGCAGAAATAACTATTACTAATGCTGGAGAGGATTGTTCTGGGGGGGTTGTTTTGCAAAAAAATGAAGAGGCGTGTTTTTCTGATTCTGAATTTATTATATTAAAGGAACTTCATGAGGATTATGCTTTGGTTGATGTTAGTTCTGTGAACGAGGGAGTGTTGAAAAATGTTGCCTGGAAAACAAGTAATTTGAAAATTGAATTAAATGTTCCTAAAGTTATAGGAAAAAATAATTATCAAATTAAACTAACAAAAATAAACCTGAAAAAATCAGCAAAGGTTAGTGTTATCCCGAATATTGATAATGCAGGAACAGAGGCGAATTTTAGTTTTAAGATTGGAATTGAGCAAAGGGCGATAAAGCTTTCTCCTGAAAAGACAAGAGAGAAAATTAAGAAGTTGAACAAGACAATTGAGGATTGGGAGGAGAAGTCAGAGCAGTTGGGCAAGGTTGTGAAGGGGCTTAAGACAGCGTGCCTGGGTGTTGGGGCTTATGTTACAATTAAGAATCTTTGGATAAATACTGGCGGAAAAGCAATTGCAAGACAGGAAGTTATGAAGGAGATTAATTTAATGTGTGCAGATGCAATTAATCAACAAGGTAAATGGGAGGACAAGGGTTACAAAACATTGGATGAGTGTTTTACAAAAGAGTATAAGTATATTGACGGGCGTGTTGATGTAGAATACAAGGCACAGCAAGAAGTGAATAAAATTATGGAAGATGCTCAAAACGAAGTTGGATTTACTGGACAAAAATGGTTTGGCGAGGAGGTTTATGATGAGAGAAAGATTGTTGATGAAGTGCGTCCAGGAACTTGGAATAATTTAAAAAAATTAGGAGATGAATTGGAGAATCCAGATAATAAGGAAGCAGACCCAATCAGTCTTAAAGATAAAGATACAATTCAGAAAGCTTTTGCAGAGACTGATGAAGAGAAAAAATTTGTTTATTTAAGGGACTTGAAGGAAATTAATAAAAATCTTGAGATAATAAATAGTAATACTGCAACTGATGAGCACCAAAACTATGCTCGGGCAAGTCTTTATAAAATTTTGTCAAATATTCAGGAGACATCTAAGATTCCTGTAGAAAGGGCTAGTGTATCAAAAGATATGGGTGTTCCAGAAGATGCTGTTCTTCCATATTATAATAAAGATACAGTTATTTTTGATGTAACAAATCCTCAAAAATTATCTGGTGATAATTATGCAGATTATGTTGATGAATGTGTTGGTTGTTATTATGCCATTGTTCCAAAAAATAGAGTAAACTATCTTGTTATTTATGGTCAAGGTGGAAATATTAGAGAAGTTTATGAAGATGAAGAGGATGATGGAGAATGGGAAGTATCAGATGAATTAGGAAATGTAAAAATTAAAATTTATTCTAAGAAATCTTATCAAAACACATACAAATCTTCTCTTGGAGAATTACATGCTTGTTTAAGATATTATGAGACAGAGCCATATAAAGGGCTTCCTGCGATTGTGCCTTTTGATTTGAAAAATGGTTGGTATGCTTCTGTGGGTCAGACACTTCCTGTTTTTGGGGGGATTAAATCTTATGAGGAATCTGGCAGGGTTACGAGTTTTTGGGTTTGTAATGTTGGGTCAAATAATATGGAAGAGAATAAGGGCGGGGATGATATTTGCCAGATGATAAATACTGGAACAGGACAGCCGTATAATGTTTTTCATGGTTTGGATGAAAATAAAGCAGTAAAAATTGTTAGAGATGCTCGTGAAGCTATTGAAGAGGCCTCAAGAATTAAAACAAGAACTTCTGGTAGGAGTGTGAGGATTAATGGGCAGAGTGTTAGGATTTGTAAACCTGCTGTTGATGTTCCAGAAATGCAGTGCCAGAATTTTATGTCGCCTAAAGATTGTCAGTTGTTGTTTAATGTTTGCGACCCTGTTGTGTGTCCTTCAAGCAGGTGTAATTTTGGAGGAACTTATTATGTTAAGGATGTGATTCAGTCAGGAATAATTGGAAGTGTTTTATTGTGTCTGCCAAATGCCAGAGAGGGAATTTATATTCCTGTTTGTTTGACTGGAATAAAAGCAGGGATTGACGGGCTGATTTCTGTTTATGTTTCTTACAGAGATTGTTTGCAGGAGAGTTTGGATACTGGGAAAATGGTTGGAATCTGCGATGAGATTTATAGCATACACTTGTGTGAATTTTTCTGGAGACAGTCCTTGCCTTTGGCTAAAATGATTATCCCAAAAACAATGGAGTGGATTTTAGGGCAGAATGTCAGAGGAGGGGGAGAGTATTTAGGTGTTGCAAGTGCATGGGATAATGCAGAGAAATCAGTGGATTATTTTGCACAGTATTATGCCGCGAGTTCTTATGAGGCGTTTAAAGGAAGAATTGTAGAAGGTATTGGCGACGCTGTTTGCAAGAATTCTATTTCAGGTGTTTATCCAGATGGAGGAAACTTGCTTGACAGCTTGACAGAGCCGGATTCACCGCCCCAGTTTCACGGAAGGTTTGATGAGATTGAATTTACAACTGCAACAAATCCTCCAATCTCGCATTACAAAGTGTTTTACCATATTTATGCAGGAAAAGAATCACGGGCTTATTACAAGGTTTATTTGAAAAGCCCTGCCGGAACTTCATTTTATCAGGATACTCCAATCAGGTATGTTGCTTCTGGGTATATTACAACAGGGGGCTATGCAACTGAGACAAAGGACTTTACTGCCCCTTCTGGTTACAAGGAGTTGTGCATTATGGTAAATAATCAGGAAGAGTGCGGGTTTAAGCAGGTTTCAACTTCATATGCAATTAATTATGTTAATGATAAATATATGGAAGAGCAGGCACTTGAGAGAGATATTAAGTCAGAGAAAGAATGTATTGGAGGAAGTGTGAGTGCTTATAGTTTGCTGAGCCCGAGTTTAGAAGGAGCAGCAGATGAATTGATTAATCCTGCGATTTATAACAGGGGGATAATAAGAATTTGTGCAACAGAGAGTCCTGGAAAGGGAACAGATGGAAAATATGGAACAGAAGATGCAAGATGGATTGAAGTAGGTAATTGTGGAAGTGAAAATATAAAATGCTGGCTTGATAAAGAGAGTGCGAAGAATGTTATTAAACATACAGATATTGAAGATAGGGTTTTAGAAGAGCATTCAGAAAATCAGTTGAAGTTATTGCGGGAAGCAGGGAATTATTTTGCAGAAGAAGAGTTTGAAACTTTAGTTAATGATGTTGAGAAGTTGATTAAAGATAAAAAGTTTGAAGATGCAATTAATAAGATTAGCGAGGATGTAATGAAAAAAGCGTTTTTGAATAAAGAAAAAGCTGAGTTATTGTTGTTAAGGGGAAATGCTTATTCTGGTTTGGTTGGAGAAAGGGAGAGAGAAGAAGTTAAAAAGAGTTCTCCTGTAAGACCAGTGACGACGCCAGAGACAAAAGAGGTAGAGATTGGTGATGAGGAGGAAGAAGCGGGGAATGGGGATGTTGATGGTGAAGATGTAAGGAGAGATGAATCTTGCAAGAGACAAATTGGCGATAGAATATTAGAGATTATTAAAACTCAAAACATAAAAGAAAAATATAATATTAATGATGAACAAGTAAGAGAGGATACAGAGGGGAATGTGAAAAATTTTGAATGTTTGGTATTGCATGTTGCTATGCAGGAAAGTTCTCTTCAACATTGTGAGAAAGAGAGTGAAAATGGAGATTGTTTTTATTGTGATAAAGAAGGATTAGATAATCTGCGTCATGGTTATGATCCTAATGCTTATGGGGTAATGCAAATTAATCTAAATGCACATCCTGATATGAAAGATGATGTAGATAATTTTGAGAAGAATGTTATTTATGGCGTAGAGAAAGTTTTGATAGAGTGGGGATATAATTTATACAAAAATGGAAAATTCTCTTCTGGAAATCAAGAAACATATTATGGATGGGAATCTGCAATAAGGTCGTATAATGGCTGGGGGAGCGGAGGAATCAAAGATTATGTTGAGGAGGTTACTGGGGAGAAAGATAAATCCAATAGAGAAAATACTAAAGAAGAGTTAGTTAAAATCTTTTCTGAATGCGAGTAAATAATTAGAAATGCGGAAGAAAGGATTCGCGGCTCAATGAAATTGAGTCATCCCTGTGGGAAACCCGTAGGGTGAGAATATCTTTTATGCGGAAGAAAGGAAGCTCACGACCTTGCACGCGTTATTGATATGACAGATTACTCGCTACCACAAAATCGTTCGTCGAACCAAACGTAGACACTGAAAATATTTTTAAGATTTAAGCGACTTTGAGAATTAGAATCTTTCTGATTAAGATATTTCGTAAACTCAATATCTTTAATGCGGAAGAAAGGATTCGAACCCTCGTAGGCACTAAGCCAACAGGTTTCTTTGAGTTTGCTCGCGATTATTAATTGTGGCAGATTGCCACTCGCAAACTTCCTCGCCTAAGCCTGTCCCGTTTGACCACTCCGGCACTTCCGCTTGATTTTAAGTAGGGGGTTCTAATATAAAAATGTTTAGAATTTTAGGGTGATTTCTTTTTAGACAATTCTTTTTCTTTTTGCTTTATTTTTTCTTCTAAGTCTAGTTTTT
>CBDVES010000032.1:0-7246 GCA_965373065.1 uncultured archaeon
CCAGATTAAACCCATGATCATAGTTGAAATACCAGACAATATTCCAAAAATTATCCCTGATTTTAATTTTTCTGATTTCCACGCCTTAAGAAATAAGTAAAATGACAGGAACATAAAAAAGAAAGCAGCCGATTCTTTTTCTGGAATCCCTGCCACAGTTCTTGATAAAAATATTGGGGTTACAATCATAAAAAAAGTTGAGATTAATGCAATTATATTGGCTTTTGTCTTGGATTTTTTTGATTTCCTGGCAAAAATTTCCCTGACAAATAAGAAAAAAGAAATTATTGTAAGAGCAAACATAATAACAGGAAAAACTGCTCCTGCAAATTCTATATTTGCATCAGAATAAAATAATTTAGAAATTTTGTAAGTCCCGGCAATCATAGACGACAACAACATTGTTTCTTTAGAGTTATCAAAACCAAGTGGGACATTCCTCATCACATCTGTTTTAGGAATTGAATTCTGATTAACAATTGTTTCTGCTATACGAAGAAATAACCAAGGGTCCAGGTCTGGTCCAAGTGTCCAGGTATTTGTAGTAATGTCCCACAAGCCAGGATTTCCTCCATGATCTTGCATAGGCATACTCCGAATGTGAATACCTAAAACCAAGGCAATTATCAAAAACCCTAAAACCCACACCTGAGGTTGTTTCAAAAAGTTAATTACTTTCTTTTTTCTCTCTTCCATTTCATCCCTTGTTACAGGAATCTCTGCAACGCTTTTTGCAATATGTTCTTCTTTCTCTGCAATATCCTGGGTGACTACTGGCTCTGATTTAGAAGCATCTTCAATTTCTCTGCTAATGTCCTCATTTACTTTCCTCTCTTCCATTATGATTTCTAAAGAAAGTACTCTTATATAAATATTTCCTCACTAATGTAGATTTTGTCTCATAAAAGTTTTTAAACCTCTTACTACAAATTTAGAGAAACAAATTGGAACTTATCATTTTTTTAAGAAAAAAATATCGGGGTGAAATAAACTTCAATCGCGGCAGCTATAATTAAAATTGCTATTGCTATAAACAGTAGAATAACAACATTTTCCAACACTTTTAAAAATCTCGGGCTTTTAATCCCATTTTTGAAAACTCCCAATCCAAACATCCCTCCTGCCAGGGCTGTTATAAAGTAAGCAGCGATTTCCGGAAACCCATGAATCATGTATCTTAAAACACCAAAGGGTATGTCAATTAATTTGGCTTTTGTAAAGATACCTATGGCTGCTGCAATCACGCTCGCATTCCACGCTAAAATAAAAATAGCCCCTGCCCCAAAAATCAAGGAGAACATCAGTGTAAAAATCATTACATAAACATTATTTTCTATGATAGATAAAAATCTCACATTCTTTGTTGTAGACCCTGTGAGAGGAGGTTGTTTTGTGAAATCATATTTCTCTACACACTCATCAATATTTCCCGGACTATTTATCATGCAATATGTTCCTATCTGTGCGTTGAACAATGTTGAATCTTGAAGAACAATATACCAAACAGAAAATGCAATGATAAAACCCAGGAACAACCACATAAAGGCATAAATAGCATCTTTGTGCACCCGCCACACACTGAAAAAACCTTCTACTTGCTCGTCTTCCTCTTCCTCTTGTTTTATTAAAAAATACATAAATGGGAGAGAGAACATCACACAAAATGTTACAACAATCATCCCAGAGTATTTTGACAACACAGCATCACTTGAGAAAAAATAATGAACCAAGAGTATAGACAGCGAAGCATATAGCACCCCGATAAACAACATCTTTACTGCACCTCTTTCAACTTTTTTTGGATTAATAAGTGATTCTAACATATTATTTTTAAGAAATTAATCCTTTTAAATATTGCCAATCTTAATCCTAACATTTTTATAATACAAAAACAGAATTTTTAAATTGTTTATTGAAAATTTATATACTATACTACATAAATATTTTAATACTTATAATCGTCTCTAAGAATATGGTAAAAATAATTAACAAAACAAAAGCAGAGAAAAGATTGGAAGAGAAAGTTCAGAACTTATTTGGGATTGCTTCTGAATTATTTAAAGAAGGTAAAGTAAGAATGTTTTTGGACGATGATTATATCAATGTTAATGAGGACATACACGTTCATTGTTATAGAAATTTAATCAAAATAAATAAAGAGAAAAATTTTGATGCTGCCTTAAAATTAGCAGAAGCATATGAAAAAGAAACAGGTGAAAGGTGGGCTTTGAAGAGAATGTATGAATAAAAGCATTTTTATAACTATATTTCTTAATGCTTTTAAAAGATGGGAATTAAAACTTATTTTAATAAAAAAAGAAAATTTAACCAGATAGCAAGAGACATAAAAGAAATCAAAATTCAGGGTGCAAGAAATATTGCCAAGAAAGCACTTTATGCTTATAATTTGATTCCAACTGAAAAATCAAAAAAGAAATTATTATCTCTCAGACCAACAGAGCCAATGCTGGAAAATGTTTTAGATAAAATTGAAAAGCAATCTTATAAAGAAATTTTAAAACATTTTGATTCTGCTCAGGAAAAAATAAATACAAAAGTTTTTAAGTTGATTAAAAAAGATGATGTGATTTTCACGCACTGCCATTCTACAAATGTTGTGAATGCTCTGATTTATGCAAAGAAAAAAGGAAAGAAATTTGAGGTTTATAATACAGAGACAAGACCGTTGTTTCAGGGAAGGAAAACCGCGAGAGAGTTAAGAAAAGCAGGAGTAAAAGTTACAATGTTTGTTGATTCTGCCTTGGGTGTTGCCTTGTCAAAAGAGCAGGGAACAAAAAAAGCAGACAAGGTTTTTTTAGGTGCAGACGCACTGTTGAAAAACGGCGTGGTCAATAAAATCGGGAGCGAAGTAATTGCCAAGATTGCAAAGAGCGAGAAAATTCCTGTTTATGTTATTGCTGATTCATGGAAATTTACTAAAGACAAAGTTCTTTTGGAGAAAAGGGAATTAGATGAGATATGGAAAAGAGTGCCAAAAGGAGTTAAGATTAAGAATCCTGCATTTGAGTTTGTAGAGAGGCAATATCTAACTGGGGTGATTACTGAGGAAGGTTGAGAGGGTTGTGAAAGAGGGACAGGATTTTGTGAAGAAAACAATATTTTTATATGCTTAATTGTTATAGTTTATATGTTTAATGAAACAAAAATTGAAAAAAGAGTTGAAGTTAAAGCTTTTTTAGATTTTATTAAAAATTATAAAGAAGAACAAATTGAATGTACCGAGCATACTTTTTTTAGATTAAGTGAAAAACAAAGAAAAATTTTTACATGTTCTGAACTTAAAGGAATCTTGACAAAGGAAACTCCTTTTTTAGTAGGAATTCAGTATAATAAAAATTATGCAGTATTTTACAAACATCAAAATAAGAACCTTAAATTAATAGTAAATTTTAGTAATAGAAAGGTTAAAATAGTTACTTTCTATTTTATAGAAGAATGGCAAATACCAAAAATATAAAACCAAGAAATTTAAAAGCAGAAGGAGAAATGGATTATGATTATGTAAATGATATTTTATTTTTTAAAGTAAAAGATAGAGAATACTCTTTTTCAATAGAATTTCAAAATATGGTTATCGATATTGATGAAGAAAAATTTGTAGTGGGAATTCAGATTTTTGAAGCTTCAAAATTTTTAAGACTATCAAAATTAAATTTAAGAGAAATTCCTAAATGGCAATTCAAGGCAAAAATTGAAGAAGGGATTATAGAACTTCGTTTAAATTACCAATTACAGATTAGAAATAAGATATATGAAAAAAGCCCAATAATTATCCAGGAAAACAAATCTGGTCTTCCAAGTCCGCAAATGGTTTGCACTGTTTAGGTTTTGGTTTTGAGTTAGGAAGATTTAAAATTCAATTCTTCTTCTTTGGTTTATGAAAATAAAAGAGATGCCAAAACAAAACCGCCCAAGAGAAAGATTTCTTAAACACGGACCAGAAGTTTTGAGTGATGCAGAGTTGTTTGCGATATTTTTGAGGACAGGAACAATTGGAGAGAATGTTACTGATATGTCTAATAGATTAATTGCAGAATATGGACTTGATAAATTATTTGAATGTTCATTAAAAGAACTTCAGAAAATAAAAGGAATTGGACAAAATAAAGCAATGCAAATTCTGGCAATGGCAGAATTAGGAAAAAGAAAAATTCAAATAAAAAATCTAATTAAGAAAATCACTTGCGCAGAAGATGTTTTTAATTATTTTCATGAAAGATTAAAAGATAAAAAAGAGGAGCATTTTTATGTTCTAATGTTGAATCAAATGAATAATATTATAGGGGAAGAGTTAATAACAAAAGGTAGTCTGAATTCTGCCCTAATCAATCCTAGAGAAATTTTCAAGCCCGTAATAAAAAATTCATCCAGTAGAATAATTCTTGTCCACAATCACCCTTCAGGGAATATACATCCATCAGAACCAGATATCAATATAACTAAAAAATTAATTAATGCAGGTAAACTTTTAGGGATAGATGTTTTAGACCATATAATTATTGGCAATAAAAAATTTTGGAGTTGGAAAGGTAATTAATTATTTCTATCTGTGACCCCTTTCAAGTGGTCACATAAATATTTAAAATAAATTCTTTAAATAAAAGTATGGAAAAAATAGGGAAATTTAAATTAAATAAAACTTATGTTGGTGATTGTATGAAATTAGCAGAAAAGTTGCCAGATAACTCGGTAGATTTGGTAGTAACCTCTCCTCCTTACGCAGATACTGTTTCATATGGAAAAGAGGTTAAAACTTTTAATCCTGAAAAATATGTTGAATGGTTTTTACCTTTATTTCATGAAGCAAGGAGATTTCTAAAAGATAGTGGTTCATTTATTCTTAATATAAATGACAGAGCTACTAATGGGGAAAGGAGCATTTATGTATACGAATTAGTAACAAGAATTGTAAAGGATACAGGATTAAAATTATTTGATAGATATATCTGGTTTAAAAAATCTGCACTCCCGATGCCAGGAGAAAAAAGATTAAATGATAGAATAGAATACATTTTCCATTTTGTTAAAGATACAAAGAAATTCAAAACAAACACTGATGATGTTAGGGAACCATACAAAGAAATTTCCTTAAGAAGATTTAGGAACAAAGTTCATGGAAATGATATTATCAAACCAGACGGGACTACCGAACTATCTCATAGGGGGAGTAGCCAACCTCATCCATTGGGAAAAAAGCCAATAACTGTTTTTAGATTTAATACCTGTTCTGCTTTAAGAGGATTAAAACATCCCGCACCATTCCACCCAGATTTACCAGAATTTTTTATAAAATGGTTAACAGATAAAGAAGATATAGTATTAGATCCTTTTATGGGAGGAGGAACTGTTGCAGAAGTTTGTATGAATATGGAAAGAAGTTTTCTAGGATTTGAAATTAACCCTATTTATGCAAAATTAACTGGAGAAAGGGTAAATAATCTTAAGAATTTAGATTATTGCCAGAAGAAGTTGTAAGTTTCTTTCTTATTATTTTACAATTAATTGGATTCAATCTCCAATCCCCAACAACTTTTATTTCAGGTCTTTTTTTTGCATATTCAGATTTTATTTTTAGAGTTGTCCAACTACTTTTGTCAGTATGTTTCCCAACAAATTCTCCTTCCATATTATCCCATACAAAAACCGCTAGCTCTGTAATTAATCCAATATTGTCTCCAAATTCTAAAGACTGATCTTTATTAATTGAATAATTAATCAAAATAAAATTTGAACTTTTAGAAGAGGAATGAGTTGCTCCTGAAAAAGAATCTTCTGCTTGAGAGGTTTTAATTTCCCATATCACTTCTTCACCACTTGGGAAAATCATAATTAAATCTCCATTAGGATTATGATAATGTTTTACACTAACACCAAATTCACTTAATTTTTTATCCAATACATCAATAATTGCATTTTCCCATAGATCAAAAAGTCTTGCAGTGATAAGAGTAGTTTTTTGGTTTAATTGACCTACAAATGCTTTATTAGGTTGCCATTCATTAATTGAGTAAGAATCTTCACAAGCTACCCCAAAAACATACTTAATTTTCTTTTCAACATAATCAACAATATCTTTAATATAAATCTCTGGGTTTCTCATTTCTTTCAATACTTGTTGTTTTAAATTTTCTTCCATAACTTTCACACAAATACGTCCTTTTTAGAATTTTCTATTTTTGTGAAAAAATATTTGGAGGGGAGATGGGTTATAAAGAGATGGTTAAGGAGTTGGAAGAGAGGATTTATTTAGTTAATGTGGCAGATTAAATAAAATTTGTAACTGGTTCTCCAAAATGATCCCTTTTTGTTTCCAAATTTAAATTTAATAATTTAAGTGTATCTAACTCTAATTTTTGCCCACTATCCTTTCCAAATTTATCTATAATTAAACCTACTTTTTCTTCAACTTTCGGAGGTAATACTGGGATTTTAGAAGTTTTTACTTTTACGGGAAAATCTCCTTGAATTTTATTCCCCTTAGATAAATCTAAAAAATTATTCATTACTTCAAAACTAAAAACACCATAATGATATATAATAAAATCTTCTTTTAAAAAAGGAGTTTTCACCAAAGAATCTTTAGAAATATCAAAGTGATTTACTAAAAACATCATTTTCATTATCTTTTTTCTACCTTCTGAACGAGAATCTAACTTAGAAATAAGATACAATAGAACATCTTTATTAGACATTTTTATCAACCTCCTTTTTATAATTTAATGTAGAATTCCAATTATTTAAACCTTTCTTAACATTTTTTAGTTGTTTATTAATCATCTTTAAGTAATCTAAAATGAATTTAGTTTCTTTTCTATCTTATTTAAAATATCTTTAAAATTGTTTCTATCTACGACACAAATTTCCACTTTTTCCCCATAATAATTTTCTAGACAATAATATCCTGTAACAAGGTCGGTTATTCTTTCTAAATCATCCTCTGGAAAAAGTGGGAAGAAGAATAATAAAAGTAATTTTTTCCCATCATCCTCATTATCTAGATGATCTAATTCAAAAGCTAATTGTCTTGTAGTTACAAATCTTTTAATTTCAATTTTTATTTTGTTATTACAAAGAAGGTCATTTGGTCCTTTTGCAAATATGCTAAACCCTTTTTTTCTCAATTCAAAACAGAGTATATTTTTTGTAAAATGATCTGTAGCTACTGCAGACTTAAATGTTTGTTCAGGAATCATATGAAAAAAGTTAGTCAATGTTTTTTTTATTT
>CBDVES010000033.1:0-7215 GCA_965373065.1 uncultured archaeon
GCCTTTCCATTTTAACCAAAAAACACTCCTAAAAAAATTCTAAACACAACTATTAAAATCACAAACCCCACTACATGTGTCGGTTTAAGATTGAACTTGCTTGCATACGATTCCTTAAATCTCATTAATCCGCCAAATCCGCCGGGCATTTGTACCTGATTGTCTTGTGCCATGATTTATTGAAATAAGAAGAGTATAAAAATGTTTTTGTGAAAATCAAAATTTGTTTAAAGCAAAAATAAAAGTCATTTAAACAAACACCTTGTAATAACGCAAGGAGATTAATGCTTCTAATTTTGGAACATAATCATTTTGATTCTTTGAAAGATTCCTTTGGCGTGAATCAAGTTTTTCCAAATAAATTATTTCTATTCCCTCTTTATCAACTTCTTTCGTTCTTAATTCTTTTAAGGACGAGTTAAAATTCAAAGAATTTTGGCTTTCTAATTTTTTCATATTATATTTTTTTTAAACAAAACTTTTTTATTTCCCAAAACAATTAGTTTGCAAGGGGATTAGATTATCTAATTCTTTTTTTCTTTGTTTAGCACTAAGAAGAGAATTGTTAAGTTGACAATAAAATTCAAGTAATTCTAATTCCTCTATATGAGATTCTTGATAATAAAATGAACCATTAAAACCTATTTTATTATGTTCTGAGGAATAATCAGTAATTATTTCTAACTTCCCAAGATTAGTGCCACCAAATTGTTCAATTAAAAATCTGTCGTTAGATAATGTTAATGCAAGTTTTTTAAGAGAACTGTTACCTATTCCTCCTTTCAATGGTAACTGTGCAATATATTCCCACTTGCCCCATTTATATTTTCCAAATATCGTCTTTTTATTTTGTATAACTCTCTTATAAACAAGAACCTGATTCTCAAGTAATTCAACCATTTTTAAAAAAAGCATTTATCATTTAAATAAATTTATATTCTAAAAACCAATCTTCCTAAACAAAATTTCACCTTTTTTTATTCTCTTCGCTGAAAATTGTTTTGTTATCTTCTCCGACGATTCTGGAATAAATGGCCAAAGTAATTCAGCAATTTTTAAAATAGATTCCTTCAACTCATAAAGAACTTTTTTGTCCCCAGTTTCCCATGGCTTTTTATTTTGAACATATTCATTGCAAATATCAATAAAACCAAAAATTTCATTCAGCACTTTATCAAATTCATAATTCTCAAAAAGTTTTTCAATTTTTTTAATATTTAATTTTTTTAATAATTTAACTTTGCCCCTTGTAAAAATTTTCGTAGAAAATTTTTCGGGGTACGCCTGTGGTGCGCACTTCTCAATCCCATTTTTTTCTATCAAACCAGAAACTCTTGAAACCAAGTTCCCTAATTTATTTGCAAGTTCATTATTGTGTCTGTCAATCAAAGCTTGCTCTGAAAAATCTAGGTCCTCTCCAAAAGGTGTTGCTCTTAAAAGAAAATATCTTAAACTATCTGCAGAATATTTTTTTAAAAGATTTAAAGGTGCCACGACATTGCCAAGAGACTTGGACATTTTTTTGCCGTCAACAGTCACAAAACCATGCACAACCAATTCTTTGGGCAAAGCCAAGCCCAAACTTAACAACATCCCAGTCCATATGCCAGCATGGAATCTGTGCATGTCTTTGCCAACAACATGGACATCGGCAGGCCAGTATTTTTTATATTTTTTATCAGGGTATCCAATTCCTGTTAAATAATTCCCAAGTGCTTCACACCAGACATACATTACCTGGCTTTTATCCCCTGGAACAGGCACCCCCCACGGAAGATGTTTAACATCTCTGGAAAAACTAACATCTGTCAATCCTTTTTTTGCCAAACCTAAAAAATCATTTTTCCATTTTTTTGGAGAAATTTTATATTTATCTTTTTCAATTATCCCCTTAATCTCATTTGAATACTTACTTAATTTAAAAAAATAATTTTCCTCTGAAATCTTTTCAATCTGGAGATTAGGATGATTTGGGCATTTTCCATTTTCTAAATCTTTTTCTGTAACAAACCTTTCACACCCAGAGCAATAAAATCCCGTATATTTTTTCTTGTAAATATCCCCTTTCTTTTCTAACTTCTTCCAAATTTTAATAACACCTGGCCAATGAACTTTCTTATCAGTAGTCTTGATAAAATAATTATTAGAAATATTAAGCTTCTTTGTCAATTCTCTAAAATATTCTGAATTTTTATTGACAAAATCTTTTGGACTAAGTCCTGCTTTTTTTGCCATCTGATAATTCTTAGTCCCATGCTCATCTGTTCCAGTTAAGAAAAAAACATCTTTACCTTTAAGGAAATTCCATCTGGTCAAAACATCAGCCTGGGTAATTTCAAGTGCAAATCCTATATGCGGAGGAGCATTTGCATAAGGGATTGTTGTAGTTATGTAAAATTTCTTTTTCATAATTTATTTAGAAAATAGACATATAAAAAACTAACTAAAAACATTTATTAACAAGAATTACTAATTAGATTAAAGAGAACTTTGAATAATTCGTTGTTCTCCCTGAAAACATTATTTTGTTTTTTCAGGATTCAACTTTGCAACAATAAAAGAGGCAAAGTTGCCTAAAGATGGTGAATAAAAAACAAGAGGAAAGATTAAAAAAGAAATCAAGAAGGTATAGTATTGCAGAGGGGATTTTTGCTTCAGCTAAAAGCTCATTTGGGAATTATTATGTTTCTCCATTTGCAATAGCAATTAATTCAAGTTCTTCACTTGTAGCAATGATAAGTGCTGTTGGCGGATTGCTTGGTCCTCTAAGCCAAATGTTTGGTTCAAGACTTCCTGAAAAATATTCCAGGAAAAAAATAATTCTTAAAACAATTTTTATTGAAGCGTTAATGTGGCTGCCGTTTATTGCAATCGCAGTTTTATTTTACAAAGGAATTTTATTAGAATCACTTCCAATTTTAGTTTTATTTTCTTTTGCATTGTATATAATTGCAGGAAATCTCGGCTACCCTGCATGGTTTTCCTGGATGGGGGACATTGTCGAAAAAAAACACAGAGGAAGATATTTCTCAAGGAGAAATTTACTAAGTGGCTTTGTTTCAGTTGTTTTGGCAATCTCTGCAGCATTTTTCCTGGATTATTTTGAAAAAAATAATTGGGTAATATTTGGATTTATAATTTTATTTTCATTAGCACTTTTAAGCAGACTACTCTCGTGGAAAATTTTCCACAAACAATACGAACCAAAAATAAAATTAAAAAAGGGCTACTACTTCTCGTTCTGGGATTTTTTAATAAACTCTAATAAAAACAATTTAGGAAAACTTTCATTATTCAGATTTTTCTTCACTTTTACAAATGCAATTTCAAGCTCTCTTTTAGTAGTTTATCTGATAAGGCATTTGAATTTTTCATATACTTTATATATGATAATTATTTTTTCCGGAACAACACTTTCATTAATTACTTTAGAATTATGGGGGAAATTTGCAGACAGATATGGCAACTACAAAGCCCTTTGCATCGCAGCATCAATAACTCCTCTTATCCCGATATTGTGGATTCTAAATTCAAATCCCTTTTATCTAATTTTTATACCTTCTGCAATAAGCGGAATTGCATGGGCAGGAATTTATTTAACTGAAAAAAATTTCATATATGATAATGTAAGCAATGAAAAAAGAGGTCTGGCAATTTCTTATTACAACATGTTTTTGGGAATTGGAATTTTTTTAGGGGCATCATTAGGAGCATTTTTAATAAAAATATTAAACACTGATTTTATACAGCCAATAATTTTAATTTTCATCATCAGTGCAGTAGCAAGAGGAATTTCTGTAATTTGGTGGCTTCCAAAAATGAAAGAAATAAGAAAAACAAAAAAATTCACAAATTCAGGAGCATTTAGTGAAATTATCCTAAAAGAATCTGTTCCAACAATTAATAATGAAATACATGAGATAATGCATATGAAAAGATATTTAGATTTCAGATAAAAAATTATTTAAACTAACTAAAATTACATTTTAACATGTTCAAAAAAAAATTATGTAAAAACTGCGGAAACAAAATAAGTGATAAGTATGACTTCTGTCCTTATTGCGGAAACCCTTCTAATGAAAACCCTGAAGATTGGGGCATGTTAGGCAAAACAGATACAGTAAATGAATTTGAACAATTTTCTAATTCTTTGTTTGGCGGAATTGGAGGGAAGATAATCGGGGGGATGTTAGGAAAAACTCTCAAAATGTTAGAGCGGGAAATGCAAAAAGAAATCACAAACCAAGATTCTATACCTCATACAAATTTTGAATTAATAATAAATGGCAAGAGAATTGACCCAAAAAATATTAAAGTATCTCCTCGCCTAATGCAAAAACAAATTATAAAACAAAAACCCATGACTCAAAAAATACCTGTAAACAATCTTTCTAAAGAAAATTTAAAGAAATTTTCAAAGCTTCCAAGTGAAGAACCTTCTACTAACATAAGGCGACTTTCAGACAAAGTAATTTATGAAATAGAAATGCCAGAAGTAAAATCTATAGAAGATGTTTCAATAACTCAATTAGAAAATAGCATTGAAATTAAAGCTCTTGCAAAAACCCACGCTTATGTTAAACAAATTCCAATAAATCTTCCGATAACAAATTATGAACTTTCAAAAGGAAAATTAATTCTTGAACTTGGTGTGAGAAACTAACACAAAAGATTTAAATAATAATTACATGATTCATTATCATGAGCCTGTAGTTCAGTCTGGCAGAACGCTGCTCTGATAAGGCAGAGGTCCACGGTTCAAATCCGTGCAGGCTCATTTGATAAAATTTAATAAAAATAAATATGATAAATAAATATTTTAGAAAAGCAAAAGAATTTTTATACCAAATAAAAATATTTCCAATAATTATAATGAAAGATCCTTTACAACCTTCTTTAGATAAAATAGTAGAAGGTATGAAACCAGTTCCTTATGAACAAATTAAAAACAAACCCCCAACAGAGTTTGCTAAAACTTTAAGATTAATTTTGGATAAAAAGATTAACCCCAACTTTTAAAAACCAATTTTCTATCATTATTTTATGACAAAAGGATTATATTATTATTTGAGACAGGCATGGAAAAAGCCAGACAAAAAAACTCTTCGAGAAAGAATGATTGAATGGAGAAAATCTCAGGTGTTTACAAAAGTTGAAAAACCATTAAGATTAGACAGGGCTCGGGCACTTGGTTATAAAAACAAAAAAGGATTTATAATAATAAGGATAAGAGTTAAAAGAGGGGGGCACAAAAGACCAAGGCCGAACAAAGGAAGAAGAAGTAAAAGACTGCACACTCGGAAAACTTTAAAGATGAGTTACAAGTGGATTGCAGAACAAAGAGTTGCGAGAAAATACAAAAACCTTGAAGTGTTAAATTCTTATCAAATTGGAAAAGACGGAATTCATTATTTTTATGAAGTAATCTGTGTTGACCCAGGCAAACCAGAAATACAAAATGACAAAACAATAAATTGGATTTGCGAATCTAAACACAAGAAAAGACCAATGAGAGGATTAACAAGTGCAGGAAAAAAATCAAGAGGATTAAGAAACAAACACCCAACTTCAAAAGTTAGACCAAGTGTGAGAGCAGGGAAGAGGAGAGGGAAATGACAAAAATAACCTTAGCAGAATTTGAATTAAACCTTGACGATAAAGAAAAATTAATTTCTGATTTAGAAAAAATTTCTTATGTGCACAGTTGGGGAACAGGAATAGTATTCTCTTCTCCTTTTTTTAGAATAAATTCTAATCAGCAACCTTATTTTGGAGTTAAAACAATCTCATTAGAAACAAAATCTAAAGAGCAAATTAATCATTCAGAATTAAAGAAAATAATAAAAAACAATCTTGATTCTTCTGTATTAATTTACAGAAACAGTCAAACAAGAGAACTAATTGATGTTTATTTTCTTCCAGAAGCAATAAATAGAAATCCAATAAAAAGAAAACTAGTCTGGGACACTAATCCAAAAATTTATGAAGAAACAAAATAATCAATCAAAAAATTATTTAAACTCTTCCTCATTAATTCTTATATGACCCACAATAAAAAACACTTCACAAAACAACAGGCAAAAGAAATTGGCGAGAAATTAGGTGTTGACTGGAGCAAGTTTGATGTTGAAGAATTTCGCAAAGGAATGGATATTGAACTTGAACACGGAACTGTTGACCCAAACACAAATGTAACAAATGACAATCCATTAACCACAGGAAAGATTGCTTTGGCACATCTTAATGAATTTGCAGATTACTATGACAGATTAGATAAAATGGAAAAAACTGCTGAAGCAGAATTGGAAAATAAAAACAAACAATCTTAAAAACTCATTTCTCCTAATTTAATCATGGTGATAAACATTTTTTATGTCATAGCAATAATCGGACTGCTCTCAATTATCTCGGGAATACTGATGATTTCTATGAAGCAAAAATTCAGAAGAAGATACACTTACCCTCTTTTAATAATCGGCGGAGTTTGTTTAGAAATTTACAGCATTTATATTCAGGACAAAATTTTTATAATTCTTCAGGGAGTTTTTATAATCTCTTCAATATATGGTCTAATTAAAATAAATGAGAAATCTAAAAAGTAAACCAGCAAACATCTTTTTGTATAGTTCTATAAAAAACCATGTGGTAACCAAAAAGTTTAAATAGTTTCAAAGGAAACCACTTATATGACACCTCAATTAATAGTTAAAATCCCGGAAACAAATCAAGCATACAACAAAATATTATACTGGTTTTTTTCATTTCCTGATAAATAAATTAGTTTAAATGAACTTGTTAAAAAATTAAAAATATCAAAAACAACTGCAAACAAAATCATTACCAAATTGATTAAAGAAAAATTTATTAAAAGAGAAATTATTGGCAAGACATGGAGATTATCATGTAATATAGAACATGAATATAATAAATCAAAAAAAATATGTTATAATCTAAATATGATTTATGAATCAAAAATTATTGGAGAAATACATAAGAAAATTAACAGCCAATCAATAATTCTTTTTGGGAGTTATCGAAAAGGTGATGATACCGAGGGGAGTGACATTGATATTGCAGTAGAAATTTTAGGAAACAAAGAACTTAAAATAGAAGAGTTTTTAACTTTCAAAAAATTTGGATACAGAAAGAATGTGGAAGTTAATCTCCACATATTTTCAAGAAGCAAAATAAATAATAATTTATTTTCAAATATCG
>CBDVES010000034.1:0-7194 GCA_965373065.1 uncultured archaeon
CGACGATGTTTTTAAACAAAGATTAACAAAAAGTGCAGAGAATTTTGTAAATCAAACAGAAAAATTTAAAATACAGGGATTAAAAAATCAAACAGACAGGTATTTATCTTTATTTAATCCAAGAGAAGTTGAAGAACATTTTGGAGATGTGTATTCTACAAGTTATTTAATGAGCTTTGCAGGATTAGCGCAGACACACAGACACAGAACAATTAATTATCATATTTCAGGAGGAACAGAATTAAATTCTTCTCACACAGATTTTTTTATTCCGGAAATAATACCTAAGAAATTAATTGGACAATGGGTGGCAGATTTAACGGAAATTTCTAAAGATGATTTTCCTCAAGCGCAATTATTAAGAGTTAATGAAAGAGGGATAATTGAAGATTTTCGTTCAAAAACTTTGTTAAGAATGTGCGGGCATGCCCAATATGAAATAATGAAAAATACTCTGGGTACTGCAAAAAAATATAAGCAGTTTCAATTAGAATATGGGAAAAAATCTTTGAAACCTAAATGTCTTCAGGGATTTAGATGTGCAGAACCTTGCATCTGGACAGGAAAAAAAGCATTAGAGAGGATTGTGTAAAAATGAAACAAGGAAAATTAATTGTTATTGAAGGTCCAGATTACACTGGCAAAAAAACTCAAACAAGTTTGTTATATAACAAGCTCACAGAAGAAGGATTCCTGGTAAAAAGAATGCGTTTTCCAAGATATGAAAAACCTACTGGGAGAATAATTGGTCAGTGTTATCTTGGAAAACAAAGAGAAGGGTATATTGGAGATTCAGCTTGGTTTGGAAATGCAAATGATGTAGACCCAAGAGTTGCCTCATTATATTATGCTGCAGACCGTTTAGCTGCAAAACCAGAAATGACCGAAATTTTAGAATCAGGAATAAATCTCATAATAGATAGATATTACCATTCTAACATAGCCCATCAAGGAGGTAAGATGAAAGAAGGTTTTGAGAGACAAAGATTTTTTCAATATATTATGGATCTTGAATTATCCGAACATAAAATACCTAAAGAAGATTTATTATTATTGTTAACATTGCCCCCAGAATTGGCAATAAAAAGAGGGAGCAACAGGGAAGAGTCAGCAGATGGACATGAAAACTTAAATCATATAAAAAATGCAGCAGAGACATATAGTCAGTTATATTCTTTTTTTCAATATAAAAATAATTGGAAACAAATTGATTGTGCAACAATTTCTAAAAGAAATGGTGCTCTGGAATCCAAAGACCCAGAAACTATTCACGAGGAAATTTATGAGCATGTAATAAAGGTTTTAGATTAGTGAAAGATTTAGTTCAAGAAAAAATAAGAGGTTATGTAAAAAAAAGATTAAATATATAATAACTCTTCATTGTATGTTTGGACTAATCTCTTCTAATCTTTTTTTGTTCTTAATATATCTTGATGTAATTTTTTCAAGACCTTTTTTAGAATGAATATTTTTTATTCCATCAAATAATAGTTTGGCTCCTTCTAAAACTAAATACAAATTTGGATTGCGTTTCACATAATCTGGAATTACTTTTTGAGGGGAGATGTCTGCATTTTGTATTGATTGATGTATTTTTTGGACAAGAGAACTCATTTGCTTTTCTCTTTCTTCAGGAGTTTTTGAAGGCATATAATGTGAAATAAATTCATGAGATTGATATGCAGGGAAAAAATGCATTCCCCCAAAATTATTCTTGGGAGAACCATAAGGACTTCTAACATCTGTTCTTAATCCTATAACAAATTTTCCCATTAATTTTGCATAAGAAGTTTCAACAACAACACCTTCATCAAGGGGTTCATCAAGATTTGCCAATACAACATTGCTTTTGGGGATAAAAATACCCATGTCAAGAAAATAAATTATATTTTGAACTGCAGAACCTATTTGATTTTCCTGAAGTTTTCCAGAAAGATTTTCTGCCAAATTCCCAAATTCAAAACCATCTCTTTGAGGAAAATTTGTCTGATAACCTAATTCTTCTAAACCTTCAACTAATTTAGAGTTAAAATAAGTTTCTCTTCCATTAAATAATGCTGTCGCAGGATAGATTGTTATTTCATTTGTCATATTATTTGAAAATTGCATGGGAATATAAAGTTATAGATGTTTTTGTGCATAAATTAAATATAATTAAATATCTAATTATCACAATAATTCTTAAAAAGAATTTTTGATATTTTTTATTATGATAATCGGTTTAACAGGAACTCTTGGTGCAGGAAAAGGAACTGTTGTTGACTTTTTTAAAGAAAAAGGGTTTGAACATTTTTCTGTCAGGGAATTTTTAATTGAAGAAATAAAAAAAAGAGGTTTGTCAGTAAACAGAAATAATATGGTTTTGATTGCCAACCAGTTAAGAGAAATGCACTCTCCAAGTTTTATTGTTGAACAGCTTTATGAAAAGGCAAAAAATAAAAAAGGGGATTGTGTGATAGAAAGCATACGAACAACTGGAGAAGTAGAGGCACTAAAGAAAAAAGAAAATTTTTATTTAATAGCAGTAGATGCAGAACCTCAAATAAGATATTCAAGAATTTTAACAAGGCAGAGTGAAACTGATAATATTAGTTATGATGAATTTTTAGAAAATGAAAAAAGAGAAATGTTTTCTAATGACCCTAACAAGCAAAATTTAAGTGCCTGCATTAAAATGGCTGATTTTGTTTTGAATAATGACAAGAATCTTGAAGAATTATATAAACAAGTTGAAGAGATTTATCAAAGAATTTTATCCGAAAACAAAAGTAAGACAGGCAAGAGAAAAGATTATATTTCATGGGACGAATATTTTATGGGAGTTGCAATGGTTTCTGCTATGAGAAGCAAAGACCCGAGTTCTCAAGTCGGTGCCTGCATAGTCAATGAAAAAAACCACATCGTCGCTACAGGATATAATGGATTTCCAATAGGATGCTCTGATGATGAACTCCCGTGGAAAAGAGAGGGCGAAAAATTAGATACAAAATATGTTTATGTTGTTCATGCTGAAGCAAATGCAATAACCAACGCAACTGTCAGACTGGACAACTGCAAAATATATCTTGCAATGCACCCCTGCAATGAATGCACGAAATTAATTATCCAAAGCAGAATAAAAGAAGTTATTTATATTAGTGATAAGTATGCACATCTTGACGAATATAAAGCAGCGAAAAAAATGCTTGAAATGGCAGGTGTAAAAACAAGGCAGTTTATTCCAAAACACAAACATTTGATTATTGATTTTGACAAGATTAATCAGTAGATAATTATCTCCCCGCTACTCCCAAACCCTTATCTCCCCTCGCTGTTTCTGAAAGTTCATTAACTTCTTCAACTTCAATTTTTGGATAAGGCAAAAGAATTATCTGCCCAACCATAGTTTGAAGTAAAACCGCAGATGGCACACCGAAAGGCAATACTCCGCCAGGGATATCACTTGGAGAATATCGGAATGTATTCAATATAATCCTCAGTAACCTCTTTGCTGACAGAATAAATATCCATTCCAGCATCACCCTCGTAAGCATACTTTGGAACAACAGCATTGGGGTGAATTTTTTTAATTTTTATTTTTAACATTTTGTTATACTATCTTATTTTACTTTGTGGAAGGTATTTAATTATTTTTTTATGCATATCATTCAATAATTTGTTTGGAGTTTTAGAAAAATTCTCAAATCTTTTATCAACTAAACCTTTTTTTCTTTGAACAAATTTTTGCAAATAATATTTATGTTTTTTGCTCCCTGTAATTTCAACAATTGATTTTCCGATTTCTTCAACTTCTTCTAATTTCATCCATCTTATGTTGTCCTCATTAATTATTGGAGAAACAGTTGTTCTAAATTCATAATCAACACCAGATTCAGAAATAATTTTTATACTTTGTTTAATCTTATCAGTATTAACTTTCACACCAGCAACTTTTGAATATAAATCCAACCCAGCTTTCACATCCATGGCAATATAATCAATTAATCCACTATCAATTAAATTCTTTAATTTTTCAGGAAAACTTCCATTAGTATCAAGTTTCACACTTAATTTTTTTTGCTTTATTTTTCTAAGAAATTTTTTTAATTCTTCCAAATCTGAAAGAAGAGGCTCTCCCCCAGTCAAGCAAACTCCCTGAATAAATTTCTTTCTTTTTTCCAGCTCATCTAAAATTTCTTTTTCAGTTAAAATCCCGCCCTAATTAAAAACCAAACCAGGGTTATGACATGAAGGGCATTTAAAATTACACCCTCCAAAAAAAATAGTAGAAGCAATCTTGTCTGGATAATCTAACAAAGTTATTTCCTGGATTGCTTTTATATTTAGGGTCATTTTTAACTATTAACCATCTCAATAAATTTTTCATAATCAACATTACAATAAAGTTTTTCATTGCAGACAACAAGTGGAGTATCAAAATCTTCAATTCCCTGCTCTTTTGCCATTTCAATAAGTTCTCGCATATGCTCTTCTAAAACTTCCTCATCAAAATCTATTTTATTTTTTTTAAGTTTGTCATAAAGTGCTTCGCATTTATCACAGGTTGGTTTTTTGAATAATTTCACTCTCATTTTAATTGGTTATATTCAAGGTTTTAAATTCTACTCTATCTTTAAATTCTTCTCTTTTCCCAAGATTCCATTGATTTATAGGTCTTATATATCCAACAATCCTTGAATAAATTTCACAATTAGTTTCCTTTCCCTCAACTTTGCATTTTGGACAAAGAATCTGCTCTCCAAAAATATAACCATGAACCGGGCAAATTGAAAATGTAGGAGTTATAGTAAAATATGGAAGTTTAAACTTGGCTGAGATTTTTCTTACAAGCAATTTAACCATGTTTTTATCCAGTTTTTCGCCGACAAAAGTATGGAAAACCGTACCTCCTGAATACTTAGTCTGCAAGGAATCCTGATTTTCTAATGCTTTAAATAAATCTATTTTGGCGTCGACAGGAAGCTGACTTGAGTTTGTAAAATATGGCTCAGCACCTTGCTGAACTGCTTCCTCGTTGGCAACAATCATATCTTTATATTTTGCTTTGTTGTGTTTTGCAAATCTATAGGTTGTTCCTTCAGCAGGTGTTGCCTCTAAATTAAATATCTCTCCTGTTTCTTCCTGATATTTTCCTAATCTGTCCCGCATAAAATCTAAAACTTTTGCTGCAAAATCTTTTCCTTTTTCTGTTAATAAATTTTCTGTTGCAAAAAGATTTTGAACTGCTTCATTCATTCCAAGCAGGCCGATTGTTGAAAAATGATTTTTCCAGTATTCATTAAAAGCATTTTTAATTGTCCTAAGATAAAATTTTGAATAAGGATATAACCCTTCTTCTGTAAATCTTTCCAACGCTTTTCTTTTAATTATCAAACTTTCTTTTGCTAAATCCATTAAGTTGCCAAGGGTGTTAAAAAATTCTTCTTTATTTTGGCTTTCATACGCTATTTTAGGAAGATTAATAGTCACCACTCCAATTGAACCTGTAAGAGGATTTGCCCCAAACAAACCTCCCCCTCTTTTCCTTAATTCTGTTTGATTTAACCGCAATCTACAGCACATACTCCGGGCATCTTCAGGCTTCATATCAGAATTTACAAAATTTGAAAAATAAGGAATCCCATATTTTGCAGTCATCTCCCAAATACAGTCATACTCTGGATTTTCCCAGTCAAAATCTTTTGTTATATTATATGTTGGAATTGGAAAGGTAAACAATCTTCCCTTTGCATCTCCTTCCATCATCACCTCAGCAAATGCTCTGTTAATCATATTCATTTCTTTTTGAAATTCGCTATATGTTCTTTCCTGAAACTTTCCCCCGATTATTACTCGTTCTTCTTTCATATAACTGGGAACTTTCAAATCCATTGTTATATTTGTAAAAGGTGTTTGAAAACCGACCCTCGTCGGAACTGCCATATTAAAACAAAATTCCTGAAGACATTGTTTCACTTGTTTGTAATCTAAATTATCATAACTTACAAAAGGGGCAAGCAGAGTATCAAAATTTGAAAAAGCCTGGGCACCGGCAGTTTCCCCCTGTAATGTATAGAAAAAATTAACCATTTGTCCTAAAACAGTTCTAAGATGTTTGGCAGGCTTTGTCTGGACTTTTCCGGAAACTCCGGTGAATCCCTGCATAAGCAAATCTTTTAAGTCCCACCCAACGCAATTTCCAGAAACAACTATTTTGCCTTTTCTCATTACAACTAAAGTCCCATTCCTAACTGAAAAATCATAAACTTTCCCCTTATATTTTTTCTTCAAAACTTTATTTCTATAAATCGGAGTCAGATGATTATTTTGAACAGACACCATATAGATATTTCTATTTTTTCTTTTTGTAATTGTTCCGCATAAACCTATTTTCAATAAACACTCAACTACATCTTCAGATAATTTTTTAGAAGTAGTATAATATTTATATAATTCTCCTTTTTTATTAAATGAGCCATCTCCTTTAAACAAAGTAATTAAAAATTTCTTAATTAATTTGGGTTCTAATTCCTTAATATTTTCAGGGACATATTTTACTTTTGAAGTTCCAAATTTTTTTAAATAATAAAATAAATCTTTAGAATGTAAATGAATATTAAATTCAGATTGATTGTTGTAAGAAAGTTTCATTTTATTTAAAAGTCTTAAAATCTCGCTTCTGTATTTTTTCCAAGATTGTGCAATACTTATTCTATAATCTCCCTTCCCTGCTTCATAAACAGAACCCTCTGAAAGATACCAGCCCATAAACTCCAAATAATCTTTAATTTTAAAACTTCCGATATCTTTTTTTCTGTTTCCACCTTTTACATAAGGTATTTTAAACTTCTTCACATTTTTCCCTTTCCATGAAAGCACTTTATCAAATTCCATTCCATACCTACACTCAGTTGGATTTACAAATTCCCAATTTTTCTTATGCTTTCTTCTAACCAAAAGTCTATGCTCAGGAGTTACAAGTAAAGACACACCTCTTCCTTCAAAAGAATACATTTCTTTATTATAATTATACACCTGTTTATCGTAAGGAACTTGAAATTCTAATCTGCCTGTTTTCAAATTTTTTGTCGCAACTTTTTCCCCTTGAAGAACATCCTTAAAAAACTTAAATCCGTTTTCAGTTAAAATTTTTGTTTTGTCGTCAAAACAATAAGCCCCCAGAGTCCCTAAATCATGTATATGAATATCTGTATG
>CBDVES010000035.1:0-7125 GCA_965373065.1 uncultured archaeon
ATCATACCTAACTCAATAAGAGTTTTATTAAATTCAGGGTGTATTACTTTTTTTAAAGTTCGCTTGATTTTTTCTACTGATATCATTTTTTTACAGTTCTTAATTAGTTTTTTAGTTTAATAACTTTACTTCCTAAACCCTTTATGTTGTGGACCTGTTGCTTCGCTTATTTCTGTTAATTCCCCTTCAATAAACTGCTGAACAACATCTTTTACTTTCCCTTGTGCCTGATAAATTTTGATTCCAAATTGGCTGAATACCTGAAAAGCTCTTGGCCCCATATTCACAGTTATCACTACATCAACTTTTTCATTTGCAACAATTTCACTTGCTGAAATTCCTGCTCCGCCCATTTGTGCTTTTGCTGTATTTTCAATTGCTTTTACATTTTTTATTTCTTTATTTTCTATTTCTGCAATCAAAAAATAAGGGCATCTGCCAAATCTTACATCAACTTCACTTTCTAAATTTTCTCCTGTTGAACTTATTGCTATCTTCATTTTTTAACCTCCATTAATTTATTTATTATCATGCCTTGAATAATAGAAACAAAAATCATAACAAAACATAAAATAATTATATATTTCCAACTAAAATAAAGAATCATTAAAGGCAATAAAGGAATTTTTATTGCCCTGTTATATAAAAAACATGCAATCAACCCATAACTTAATCCTTTATTTTTTAAATCTTCTAAAAGAGGATACCACATATAAATCGGTCCAGTTGATAAAATTCCTCCAGCAATCACAAAAAACCATTTCTTAATTCCTTTTTCCTCAAAATGCTTTGAAATAAACTTCGGCGTAAAAAAATAATTTGTAAAAAACATTAAAGCAAAAACAAGAACAAAAATAGGAATAATTTTTATAATAATGTCATAAAAAAAGTTTAAACCTGAAAAAAATAAATCTTGTTTGAAAACCAATAAAAGAAAATAAATTAAAACTATAACTAGTAAAAAACACCAAGATCCTGGAAGTTGTTTTAATTTGTTTCTTAAATTCATTTAAACCACCTTAAAAATTAATACAGTTATTATAGCGACGATTATAGCAAAAATAAAAGATGTTAAATTTCTTAAAAAAGCAAATTTTTTTCCCAGTATTGCTATTTCTGCCGGCAATTGGACAATCCCAACTGTAACCCATGCAACTAAAAAAGCTGTTACTGCAATTAAACTAATGCCTTGTTTTAACATCTCTCCTCCAAAAATATAACTTGTTATAGGATTCCCTGCAGATATACTCCCTACTAAACTCCCAATAAAAGAATCTAAAATAATATTTTTACTAAACACTGTAACATAAAATGATTTCGGAATTAAAACAGAAATTAAACTAACTAATAAAATAGTTCCAAATATTAAAGGCAAAGATTTCCATAAACTTTTTGCAGATTTAAGTGCAGATTGTTTAAAATTTTTCATTTTAATTTTTTAAAATCTTTAATTAAAACCCCCATCATTTCAGGATTATAAATAGCTACAGCCGGATGAAATTGAGGAATAATTTTTACTTCAAATAATAAATTCTTAACACTGAAAATTTCGCCATGCACCTTCCCAATTCCTTGTTCTTTAATTTTATACTTTTCAAAAATATAAGATGTAGCTAATTTTCCAAGGGGAACAATAATATCGGGCTTTATTATTTCAATTTGTTTATCTAAATAAGGTGTGCAAGAATTAATATATTCACTTTTTATTTTTCTGTCAGGAAGTTTGCATTTTAAAACATTAGTTATATATGCTTTTTTTCTATTTAATTTTATAGAATCAAGAAGTTTATCAAATATTTTTCCGGCTTTTCCAATAAAATGTTTTGCTTGTAAATCTTCATTAAAACCTGGAGCTTCAGCAATAAACATTATTTCAGCACCTAAAGAACCCTCCCCGCAAAGAGCATTTGTTCTTGTTTTCCATAACTCGCATTTTTTACAATTCTTTATCTCTTGCTCTAATTTTTTAATCTCTTCTTCTTTGATTATCATTTTATATTTTCAATATTTTTCAGGATGTTTAACCATAATTTTTCAATCTTTAAATTTTTTATTTAATTTTTAGGTTTTACAAAAAGGACATGAATTTGAACTTGGAGTTCCTTTAATATTTTTTTTATAAATCTCTGCATGTTCTTTGCTGCAAAATGCCCGAAGACGAACTCCTATAAACTCAGGAACTTTTACTTCTTCAAATATTTCCTTGCCTTTTTCAATTTTAATTCCGCAATATTTGCATTTCTTTTTAAATAAACTCATTTTCAACTTTCTAACTAAAGGATTTCACGCCCTTGTCATTTTTGCCCCGCATTTAGGACATTTCTTGTTGTAGCAAGGAACTCCTGTTGCATGTTGCTCTTTATATCCACAACTTGGACAAACACAATAACCACTTGGACCAGCTGCCGAGGGTCCGCCCATTCTTCCCCTGCCTCCTAATCCCTGTCCCCTGCCAAGTCCTAAACCTCTTCCTCTAGGTTGCACCATTTCATATTCACCTCCTTTCACTCTTATTGCCTGACCATTAATTAAAGCATCTGCTATTTTCTTCCTCGCAGATTTTAATATTCTGGACAATGTCGGCTGACTTATTTTCATTTTCTTGGCTACTTTACTTTGCCCAATATTTTCATAATCAATCAATCTTATAACCTCTAATTCGTCCCTTGTTAAAACACTCTCTTGCAAATCTTTTAATAATACTCCAGCTGGTTTAAAATAACTAATTCTCGGCTCAAAAAATATTCTTCTAATTCTTCTTGGACGCGGCATTTTTTGTTCTCCTTGCCTTTCGGCTATATTTACCTATGTTCGAAACTAAAATTTCAGACACATGGAAATCTCGGATTTCCTTATGAATATATATTCATTAAACTATTTAAATGTTTGTGTTGTTATAAATCTTTGATTTAGAATAACGCGGCCAAAGTTTGTAGAACTTTTGTCTTGTTCTTGAAAAATTCAAATAATTCAAGGACAAATGGAAATCTTCTCTCAGACCTACTTGGTGTATTTACTTTTGGAAAATCACTGTTCAACAACCTCACACTTCCCACCCTCAATCAAAATCCTGGCAATCTCCTTGGGAATATTCGCGATTTGCCCCTTGTCATAAGGACCCATTTTTTCTCCTTCCAAACCCACAAACTCTTCTATATCTTCCTTGAAAACTATCAATTCATTTTTGTTGGTTTCCTGCTGTTCATTTCCATTTAAAATACCTCCCATTTTTTTATCAGAAGCATCAATACATTTCATTAATTCCTCAAAAAGAAATTTCTCAAACTTAAACATATTATCAAAATCCTGCTTTGAAATCCCTGTCTCAGCAGCAATCAAAACCAACCCCAAAATCTTTTTCTTCCTCCTCAATATCAGCTCCTTAAAAAGCGTAATCGCATTCTCCAACTGCTTCTTTGTCTTAATAATTACATCAGAAAAAACATCATCTTCCTTCGCAGATATCTCCCTTTTTTCCTTGAAATATTTAGAAACCTCTTCAACAAAATTCTTTGGAATAGGTTGCAACTGCCCAGAATATCTCTCTTTTCTAGCAGCTTCGTAAATATCATTATAAGTTATCATAGAAAAAATAAGTGCTGAGGATTTTTAATGATTTCTATAATCTAAAATTCATTTAAAACTAATATTCTTGCAACCCTAAACTACTTAACAAACCCAACTTTACTCAATAATTCATTTCCTTTCATACTTCCTAAAACTCCTTTTCTTGCCTGTTTCTCGCAAAACTTTTTTTCCTTTGGAATTGAATTATTATAAAATAAAACTGGCACAGGGTCAGCAGAATGAACCTTAAGCTTGCACGGCGTAGAATGGTCTGCTGTAACAACAACTTTGATTTTATTTGGCGGGGCAAATTTTCTCAAGAACTTAAAAAAAGTTTTATCAATATATTCCAGCATTAACTTTTTTTCAAACGGCTTATTATCATGCCCAGGCAAGTCAGTCTCCTTTAAATGAATATAAGCATAATCTGCTTTTTTCAAATTCTGTTTCAAAACTTTAATTGAAAATTTGCACGCCTTTGCCAGACCATCATAAAGATTTGCATAAGCATCTAAATTCTTTAATTTGGGATAATCAAATGAGAAATTCTGCATCCCGCAAACTCTGGAAAACCCAATTTCCAAAGGCATATAATTAGCCGAGACCCATCCTTTGTATAATTTTAATTTCGGCGATTCAATTCCTGCACCTCTCACAAAAAGATAATTTGCAGCCAGCAACCCTCTTTTCCTTCTCTCTTCATTAACTGGATGTTTGTCAAGAATTTCGTGCGCTTTTTCAATAAACTCGTTCACAAGATTAGCATTATATTGGGAATTCTCGTCGTCATCCATTGGCTTGCAAGCTTTTATTTTATCAACATTAAGGGATTTTCCCTGCATATAAGTCAAATCATTACCAAGAATATTATCTGAAAAACCTCCTCTCAAAACCAAAACCCCCCTATGCTGGATTGTTGGCTTAAGAACAAAATCACAGGGAAGTTTAATTTTTTTGTTTAATGCCTTGGCAAGAATTTCTGATTCTTCAGTTGTCAAAGTTCTTCCTGCCCTCCTGTCAATAACATTCCCGCTATTTATAGAATCAATTGTTGCAAAATTAACTCTCAATGCCAAATCTCCCCTTGCCAATTTAATATCTGTTCCTCTTGCCTCTAATTGCCCTCTTGTACTTGAAATCAAATCATTGCCAAAAATAGAAACAATCGCCTCATCTGATTCAGGAACAAAACCTGGCTTAACAGGATACATAAATCCCATCTCCCCTCTGGCAGCCAAAAAATCAAGATTCGGCATATTCGCTGCTTCCAACGGCGTTTTATCATTAAGTTGTTTATTTGGCAAATCCCCCACACCATCTAAAATTACTAATATCCCTTTCATTTGGTTTCTCCTAGAAAACGAATGAATGAAAATTTTATATTTACTTTCATAAAATCATTAAAGAAACCTTGTTTATAAAAATTTATGTTCAGTTAATATTATAAATCCTCTCCCATTTCTTAAACCATGTTTAGCAAATTAAAAGAAAAACTAAAAAACTGGACAAAAAGGATTTCAGAAAAATCAGAAATAATTAAAGAAGAACCTGAAAAACCAGAGGTTGAAGCAAAACCAAAAGAGGTTCTAAAAAAGGAAATAAAAATTCCTAAAAAATTTGAACCAGATTTAGAAAAATTAAGTGAAATTGGAAAATTAATTAAAGAACCTAAAAAAGAATTAGAAATAAAGGAACAATTAAAACCAGATGAAAAAGGATTTTTTAAAAAAATAACTTCAAAAATATCCAAAGTCAAAATTACTGAAAAAGAATTTGATATTTATGCAGAAGAACTCGAGATGCTGCTCTTGGAAAATAATGTTGCTTTGGAAGTTTCTGAAAAAATAATTAAAGAACTCAAAGAAAAAATTGTCGGGCAGGAATTATTAAAAAAAGAAATTGAGGGCGAAATAAAAGATTGTTTCAGGGAAATAATTAAAGAGATTTTGGTGGAACCTTTTGATTTGATTGAGAAGATTAAAGAAAAAATTTCAGACCAGGCAAAAGAACCTTATGTGGTTTTATTTTGCGGGATAAACGGGACAGGAAAAACAACCACAATCGCAAAAATCGCAGACTCTTTAAAACGCCAGGGAATTTCTTGTGTCCTCGCTGCAGCAGACACTTTCAGGGCGGCGTCAATTGAACAGCTAAAAAAACATGGAGAAAAATTAGGTGTTAAAATTATTGCCCATGACTATGGTTCTGACCCTGCATCTGTGGGGTTTGACGCAATAAAATATGCAAAAAAGAATTTCATTGATTGTGTTTTAATTGACACAGCAGGAAGAATGCACACCGCAAAAAACCTCTTAAAAGAAATAGAAAAAATCTCAAGGGTTTGCAAACCAGACACTAAAATTTTTGTCGGAGAAAGCATAACAGGGAATGATGTAATAGAACAGGCAAGGAGCTTTGACTGGGAAATTGGAATTGACGGGATTGTGCTGACAAAAGCAGACATTGATGAAAAAGGCGGAACTGCTTTGTCAGTCGGATATGTCACAAAAAAACCAATTCTTTATTTAGGAACTGGTCAGGAATATGACGCTATTGAAATTTTTGACAAGCAAAAATTCATCAAGACTTTGGGGTTGTGAAAAAAACCTTGCCATTACAAATTACACAAAAACCAAAAATTTAAATAGTTTGTAATGGTACAAAATATATGAGAATAATAAAAAGAAAAAAGAACAAAAAAGAATATTATTATTTACAGCACTCTTTTAGAAAAAAAGTCAAAGTAATAACCAAAGAAAAATATCTTGGTAAAAAAATTCCAAAATCTATTGAAAATATTAAAAAGAATTTTTTAGAAGAATGTAATAAGGTTGCTTTGTTTGAATTATTTGAAAAAATAAAAAAAGGATTTCAAAAAGACTGGAAAAAATATCCTGGCTCAATAAAAGAAAAAGTAAAAGAGCAGATTGCAATAGATTTTACTTATAACACAAATGCCATTGAGGGTTCTACTCTCACGCTTGAAGAAACAAGAGAATTAATAGAACATAAAATTGCTCCAAACAAACCTTTAAGAGACATAAAAGAAACAGAAATCCACACAAAAGTTTTTCTTGAGATACTAAACAAAAAAGAGAAATTTAACAATTCCCTCATCTTAAAATGGCACAAAGAATTATTTCAGGAAACAAAATCTGATATTGCTGGGAAATTTAGGGACTACTTGGTAAGAGTGGGAAGTTATCTTGCTCCAGACTGGCAGGAAGTCAAACAATTAATGAACAAGTTTAACAAATTTTACAAAGACAATCAAAAAATAAATCCTGTTGAACTTGCAGCGCGGATGCATTACAAATTTGAAAAAGTCCATCCATTTGGCGACGGAAACGGAAGAACCGGAAGATTAATTATGAACTATATTTTGTGGCATAATAAATATCCTCCGCTCATAATTGAATACAAAAAAAGAAATTCTTATTACAGAGCTTTACAAAAAGAAGAAGAGGATTTTATAAAATATTTTATTAGAAGGTATTTGGCTGTGCATAAAGGGAGATTGAAAAATTGATTTATCTGTAAATGCTATCCTCAGTCTTC
>CBDVES010000036.1:0-7116 GCA_965373065.1 uncultured archaeon
TTATTGCTAATAAATAAGTAGGACTTTTTGTTTTTCAAATTTTTCTTAAAGTTCAGGGCTTTTTGCAGATTTTGCTGTCCTGGTTTTGTTGAAATTAAAATTCCTATTTTATCTGCATTAAGAAATTTTACATAAGATGCTTTTTGTTTTTTTTCAATTAATTCAATATCTTTTTTAGAAATTTTAGTTAATTGATTATTTTCCAAAACATAAACAGGAAGTTTTGTTTGAATTGCCAGAGAGATTGCGTGGAATCTGCCGTCGCTGATTAATAAAATTGCCTGGGTGTTTTTTGGTAAGTTGGGTTTACTGCATCCTAAAACCTGTGTGAAAGAATTTATTTTGTGTGATTTACTTAATAAAGATTTGATTTCTTTTGCCTGAGATTGATATTGAATAGAATAAGCAATTGCTATGTTTTTTGGAAGTTTTTTAGAAAGAGAAAGGATTTTAGGTTTGTTGATTTTAGATTTTATTTTTGCTGGAATGAAGAGGTGTTTCATGTTGGAAAGAAGAAGGAAGGAGTTTTAAAAGTTTTGTAGCATAAGGTTTATAAAAAATAGGTTATTCAGATTAATATGAAAAAACACCACAAAATAATTCTTGGAAGTGTTGGGCTTCTGTTAATTTTAATTATAGGGGGGAGTAGCATATTTATGTATAAATCCTATACTAAATTAAACGCAAATTATCTAGAACTTATGGGCAAAGTAACAGACACACAAACAGAATTAAAAAACTTGGAAAATAATCTCAATTCTTTTTATTTAAATTTAAATTCAACAAATGAAAACATCACTTATCTAGAAAATTCAAATGACTTTTCAGAGATAATAGATAATACAATAAAATCAGTAGTGATGATAAAAACAGATGTTTCACAAGGTTCTGGTTTTTTTATTGCCGAAAATTACATCATAACAAATTGCCATATCACTATCCCTGCACATTATTCATCCATTTACATAACAACTTATGATGGAAAGACATATCTTGCATCAAGATGGGGAGATAATTCTAAAATGGATATATGCCTATTAAAAGTGGAAAATGTTACTTATGCCTCATTAAAATTTGGAAATTCTGATGAAGTTCAATTAGGAGAGAAAACAATCGCAATAGGAAATCCTTTGGGATTAGAATTTTCAGTTACACAAGGAATTGTTTCTGCAGTCAATAAAAAAAGGAAGGATAGTCTTGGAAGTTATATCCAAACAGATACTGCATTAAATCCAGGTAATTCTGGGGGGCCCTTAATAGATATGGAGGGGAAAGTAATAGGAATAAATAATTTCAAAATTGCTGGAGGAGAAAATTTAGGATTTGCTCTTGAATCAAATTATATTAAAGACATAGTAAATGAAATATCGTTAGAACGGAATGGTTATAAATTAATTTAATCACAATTTTTTAAAAAACCTTTCTTCAATCCCACCTGCTCTTTTCTTGTTTTGGCTTTGCAGTTTCTTTGTGGATTTTTGCGAAACTCGGAGTCACGATAACTGTGTTTTCTCCAAAGCCAGCAATGCTTCCTTCAAGAGCATCTGTTGTTTTTTTAACTTTTGAGATTGCTCTTTTTAATTCAATAGGATCTTTTTTCCTTAAGATTTTTATATCAATTATTGCAATAGTATAACCTTCTCTTAAAGCATTTAGAATTTCATTAACATCTTCGTAGTTTTTTAGCACAAAAAGTTTAACAAGGACTTTGTTTTCTTTTTCTTCTTGCCCCAAATCAATTTCCAAATATTCTTCATCAGCAACATCGCCAAGAGGACTTGAAAAAGCTTTTTTTATTTTGTCAAACATATTAAACTCAACTTGTTAATATTTATAAAGATTTCGGGGGTTTTTTGTATATATTTACTTCTTCATAGTTTTCAAAATTTCTTCCCGAAGTTTTTCTAATTGCTCTGTTAAAGAAGTATCCTGCTTTTCAATTGTTTTGATTCTTAATGTAAGAAGTTTTTCTTTATTTGAAAGTTCTTGCTGCATTTTTGATTTTTCTGTCTTAATCATTAACTGACCAATAATCTTGAAAACTTCGTCCCCTGAAATTTCTATTTCTTTTAATGCGGCTTGAGTTTCATTTAGCTCCATTTGAAAAGCCTGTTTTTGAAGAAGTAAGTTCTGAAGATTTTGTTCCTGAATTTGTATTTCTTGTATTTTTTGATTTTGGTCTGTCATTTTAATTAATTTCCTCACTCGGCTTTTAGTTTTTTTACTTTTGTTCTTGGTTTGAAAAAAATCTTGCTTCCACAAGAAGTGCAGACAAATCTTTTGTCAAGCTCCTTGCTGGTAATCTTTTTTCCGCATTTAAAACATTTGTATTCTACCATTTTATTATTTTAATTATTTATTTTATAAATTTATTCATTTTTTAAATAATATACATCTGATGCAAATTTTTTGTCACACTTTGAACATTGCCAAATTCCTTTGGAAAGTCTTTTGACTCCGAGTCTTTTGCAAAACGGACATTTTTGCCTGACTCTTTGTTTTGTTTCAACTTTAACTAATTTTACTTTTACTCTTTTCCCGTATCTTGCTCCAAATCTTCCTGCGGATTTTGTTTTTTTTGATTTTGTTGCCATCTTAATATTAAATTAGAAAATTGGTTTTTAAAATGTTTTGTTTAATAAAAATGGGGATACGCAGATTTGAACTGCGGTCGCCAGGTCCCAAACCTGGAAGGATACCAAACTACCCCATATCCCCATAAATTTAATTTGTTTTTGTGTGTTAATAAAGTTTCTGATTTTATTTTTTTGCGAGTTTCCAGATTTTATTAAAATGTTTGGAATTGATCAAAAAAACACACATCAAAAATTTGATATGGAACTTTAAATTCTTTCAGGACATTTAATAAATAACAACCCTATTTCTTCTTAGCTTCTTTTTTAGGTTCTTCTTTCTTTTCTTCTGGCTTTTCTTTTACATCCTCTTCTTTCTTTTCAGTTTCAGCTTCTTTTGCTTTTTCTTCTTCTTTTATTATCTTTTCCTGAGCACTCTTAACATCTGAGAAATATTCCTGCAGTTTTTGTTTTTTCTCTTCAGATGTTTCTGTTTTTTCTTCTTTAATTTCTTTATCATATTTTCCTTCATCTATTTCCTGCTCAATTTCAGAAGCAGGTTTACTCTCAATTAAAACCCCCAAGCTCACGCAACTTCCAACAACAGTTTTTACTGCTGCCTTTAAATCCTTGCAAAGCATGTTTTGCAATTTGGTCTTTGCCACTGAAATTATCTGCTCTATAGAAGCATTTGCCACTTTTGTTTTAATTTGCATTCCTGATGCTTTTTCAATTCCCAGTTCTTTTTTTAATAACTCTGAAACAGGGGGTGAAAAAACTTTAACATCAAATTCTTTTGTCGAAGTATCAATATCCAATTCAACAGGAACTTTTAATCCATTAAAATCTTTTGTTGCTTCATTTACTTTTTGAATAATTTGATTAATGTTAATTCCAATAGGTCCAAGTTTCTGGCTAAGAGCTGGTCCTGGTTTCATGCTCCCGCCTTCAACTAAAAGTTTAATCTGCATTTTGATATTGACTCATTAATTTAATTTCTTTTAAGTCCTGTTTTTTCTTTGTTAATTGTTTTAATCTCGAAGTTTCTTTGTCAATGAGAGAACTAACATAAGAACATAGTCGTTTATGATAAGTCGGTAAAAGTATATGCCATAAATCTTTATGATGTTGGATATTTCTTTCGGATTTATCAATTTGCTCCACTAAGTTCGGTAATCTTATCTCATTATTATAAAATCTTGCTAATCTATTCATCTTCTTCTCCTTCATCTCTTCTGATAACTTTTACATTATCAATTTTAACTGTAACAGGCAATGGCACAACTGCACCGAGCAAGCTCACTACAACTTCTTCTTTTTGTTTGTCAATTCTTAAAACTTTTGCTTTTTCTTTTTTAAAAGGTTCTGAAATAATTTCCACAATGTCGCCGTCTTGGATTGAAATTGAAGTTGCCGACGGTTCAACCATGTTTTTGATTTCCTCATAGCCAATAGTTTTGCCGATAATTCCTTTTACATAAGGCAGGTTGAATACTGCTTCTTCTGCAGAGTCTCTGTTTTCTGCTTCCAAAAGAATATAGCCCCTTAACCCATGAGGTCTTGAAACAGAGAACACACTAAGATTTTTCTTTTCAATTCTGTCGGCAATCATGTCAACTGCTCTTTCTTCTTTGTTTGTTGTTACTTTTATAATAAATATCACTTTAGTTTTACCTATCCTTTAATCTGTTAAATTATTAAAGAATAATAATATTACTTAAAAAATAGTGTTTATAAATTTTCCTACAAAAACATTTTCATTGCAATTGAAATCAGAAAACCAAGAATTCCTAAAATTAAGATTCCTATTGCAGAAACTTTTGTGATTGTCTCAAATTCTTTTCTTGTTGGTTTTTTCAAAACATGCCAAACTCTTTTGCATTTCATAAAAAAAGATTTTGTTGGTGTCCAGAGTTTCATAAAAAAGCAAAGGAGAAGGGGTTTTTAAAATATTTGTTCACATTGAAAAAAGAGTGTTATAAAATATTCCAAACTATTTGCTTTTCTTTGGCTTAAAATATGCAGGATGGTATAATTGAGGAGTGGACATTAAATCTTTTGCAGAAACTAATAAATAATTAGCTTTAAAATTGATTACTATTCCAACAGACACTTCATCATCTTGTCTGATAACATCATCTCCTCTTTGAAATTTGCTGGCTTCTTCTTTAGTCGGGTAATGAGATTTCAGAGGAGAATCACTTTTGTATGGTTCTTCTTGACTTAAATCTCCAAAAAAATTCTTAATCTTTTCTACCAAATTTCCCTTTCTCACATATCCATCTTTTTCATACCTGCTAATAGCCATTTGATATGAGCCAATTTTCTCAGCTAAAACCTGCTGTGAAAATCCATATTCTTTTCTTTTTACTTTACATTTTTCTGGGTCCATCTTTAACTATTCTTATTAATTTTTTCTTGTTTAAAAATTTGGCAATTTATTTATCTTGCTTTTTAAATGGCTGAATATCTATTATCTTTGTTAAATTCGTGTCCAATCTGTTTCCGATTTTCCCAGTTTCAATATCATAATGCCTAAGATTTTGTTTTCCATCTTTATCAACTCCTTGACGAATATATGGTAACTTAATCTCTCCATTCCCTCTATCAAGAGTGATTTCTAAAATAGTTCCAGATTCATAATTTCTAAAATTATTTTCTTTCATTTTATTCAAAAAACTCTATGCCAAGTTCCTCCTCGATTTCTTTGTGTTTTATGCTTTCAAGAGAATCTCCATGCCCAATTATTTGTGAACTTTTAACTCCTGTTACAATTAATAAAACTCTCATTGACTTTTCCATGTCGTCTGAGATTTGTGCCCCCCAGATTAATTTAGCGTCGGGGCTTAACTCATTTCCAACTGATTCTATAATTGCTTTGCACTCGTCCAAGCTCATGTCAGGACCTCCGACAATGTTAACTAAAGCGCCTGTTGCTCCTGAGATGTCCACATCCAGTAAAGGATTCTTGATTGCTTTTTCCACAGATTCTATTGCTCTTTGTGCACTGTCTGATTCTCCCATTCCAATCAATGAAACCCCTCCATCAACCATCACGGCTTTAATGTCTGCGAAATCAAGATTCACCAGTCCAGAAGTTGTCACAAGCTCTGTTGTTCCCTTGACTGCATTTGTTAATATTTCGTCTGATACTTTAAATGCTGTGTGCAAGGGCAAGTCTGGTGCAAGTTCAAGTAGTTTGTCATTGGGGATAACTATCAAAGTGTCAACAACTGCCTCCATTCTTTCTAAGCCATCCATAGCGTTCTCTATTCTTTTTCTTCCTTCAATTGTGAAAGGCAATGTCACAACACCTATTACTAAAGCCCCCTGCTTTTTTGCCAAACTCGCAACAACCGGGGCTGCACCTGTGCCTGTTCCTCCTCCTAATCCACAAGTTATGAAAATCATATCACTGCCGGAAATTTTTTTCTTTATTTCAACTTCAGATTCTTTTGCTGCTTCTTGCCCGATTTTAGGGTTGCTTCCTGCTCCCAAACCCTGTGTTAATTCTGCTCCTATAAGAATTTTCTGGTCTGCATTGGCATATAATAAATCCTGGGCATCAGTGTTGATTGCAATAAGTTCACCGCCTTTAATTCCGATTTCCTTCATCCTGCTTAAAGAATTTCCCCCTCCGCCTCCGATGCCAATAACTTTTATTTTGGCTGATTGTTTTTTTAAAAGCTCTTCTAATTCACGGTCTATATTCATTACATCATCTGATAATGTTGACACAGAACTCCCTGCACTTTGATTATAAATCTCTTCCATGAATAAAATAACTAATTATGATTTATAAGAATTATTGTGATGCTTTTTCTATAACTCTTTCTTAACATTCTCAACGACTTTCCCGACTTCTTCACTAACTTTTTTCTTCACTTCTTTTTTCACTTTCTCAACTGCTTCTCCAACCTCTTTTTTCTTTTCTTTTTTCTCGCCTTCTTCCTTGACTTCAAGGTCTAATCCTAAAATTTCTTTGAACTTGTCTTTGAACAATTCAACAAACTGGAGCATTTGTTTTTCAACTTCAAGAATAACTTTTTTGTCTTTTATCTCAAACTTGAATTCTTTTCTAAATAAAAATTCATTTAAAGCTTTTATTTTTTCATCTTGTTTTTCTATTTTTCTTAAAACTTTAATTTTGTAAACCACATCTTTTCCTGCAACAGGATTGTTAAAATCAACCATTACTCTCCCTCCAGAAACTGTGAGTATTTTTGCGATTCTGTTGTCAAAATTAAACATTATGCCAGGAACAGGATTTATCTTTTGTTCTCTGAAAACTTTCATAGGAATCATTTGAATTAATTTGGAATCTCTTGGTCCAAAAGCCTGGTCTGGTTTAAGTTCAACCTCATACTCTCCGAGGTCTTTGCCAACCAAAAAATCTTCCATGCCCTTGAGAAACATGCCCTGACCCAAACAAAACGCAAAAGGTTTTGCTGGTGCTTCTGAGTTTATCTTTGCTAAATCTTCTGCAATGTTTGAATCAAAAATTTCTCCATCTTTAACTTTTCCAGTGAAATCTATTTCAATA
>CBDVES010000037.1:0-7109 GCA_965373065.1 uncultured archaeon
ACTTTCTGGTTTTAATCCTTTACTTTGTCTATGAACTCTGATTGCATGGAAAACCTTTTTAATTTTATCTTCAGGAAAATTCATCTCTCTTAAAATCTTTTTAGACATTTCAGCACCTTTCTCTGCATGGCATATTTTTCCCTTGGATATATCTTGCTCTTTTCTTGCAATATCATGAAGCAAAGCAGATGTTTTTATCACATCTAAATCAACATCCTCTTCTTTCGAAAGATGAACTGCCAAATTATAAACTCTTTGGGTATGATCAAATGCATGACTCCCCCCTTTCTCAAAATAAAACATAATTTTTTTCTTCAAATCTTTATAAAATTGTTCATTTAATTTTCCCATTTTAATTGACCTCCTCGCCTTTTTCATCAAGATATTTCATCATTTCCTCTTCATTTAATTCCTGTTTTTGAACATCTGTTCCTTTCCATCCACAAGACTTACATTGCCATCCTTTACTGCCTTTGCCCTCTTCTCCTCCTATGATAACTGCTACATTATTGCTGTTACACTCTGGACATTTTCTAAGTTTGAAAATTTTTCCAGTTTTCTCTTTATCCAAACCTTTTGCTTTGTTGTAATCAGCCTCGCTGTCATAACCTTGCATTATCCATTCAGGTGTTTTTAGTTTTTCTTTTTTTGGCATCTAACCTTCCACCCCTAACTTCTTTAAATCTTTAATTGTCTGATTATTATCTTTAAATAAAATTGTTTTCATTCCTAATTTTTCTGCTGGTTTTAGATTCCATATTTGATTGTCTATAAAAACACATTCTTTAGCAGATAAATTTAATTTTTTTAAAACAACTTTATAAATTTTAGGGTTTGGTTTTCTTACACCAACATCACAAGAAACAATAGTTAGATCAAATTTTTTATAAAATTTATAAGACATTAAAGCTATTTTAGATAAGTGCCATTGGTCTGATAAAATTGCAATTTTATATCCTTGCTTTTTTAATTTAAAAACTTCTTTGAATAATGGTTTATTTACTTTGAATTTGTCTTTATAAGTTTTAATAATTAATCTTTCTAATTTTTTTGGAGGAAGTTTATTGTTTTGTGCCATAATTTTAATTATTTTGGGATAAGGAGAACTCCCTTCAAGCGCATCTGCATAAACAGAATCAATAGAATCAAACCACTGGTCAAGTGAAACTTTTAGTTTTTTCGCAATAGCTGAATGAACTCCAGAAATTTTAACTCCTTTTTTTGTTTTTATTGGTTTTTTCGCTAAAGCTAAAACTCCTCCTATGTCAAATATTATTGCTTTCATTTTTGCCATCTTAAACATCTAACTCCGCATTTTTAGCATTTTCCTGTATAAATTGTTTTCTTGCCTGAACATCGTCTCCCATTAACATTGAAAAAACCTGGTCTGCTTCAACAGCGTCCCCGATAAATATTTTTTTAATTTTACGGGTCTTGGGATTCATAGTTGTATCCCATAACTGAATCGCACTCATTTCCCCCAAACCTTTAAATCGTGTAACATTTGTTGTTCCAAGTTTTTCAGTAAATTTCTTAAGTTCCTCGTCAGAATAAACATAATAATCTTTTCTTTTTCTAATTCTATACAAAGGAGGGAGGGCAACATACACATTTCCATTTTTAATTAACTCAGGCATGAACCTAAAAAAGAAAGTTAAAAGCAGGGTCTTGATGTGATCTCCATCAACATCAGCGTCGCACATTATAATTATTTTATTATATCTTAATTTTTCCAGATTAAACTGCTCCCCGACGCCAGTTCCAATAGCAGTTATCATATTTGTTATTTCCTCGCTTGAAAGTGTCCTCGCAGGATTTGATTTTTCAACATTTAAAATTTTTCCTTTCAAAGGCAATATTGCCTGACTTTCTTTGTTCCTTGCCATTTTTGCCGAACCCCCTGCACTTTCTCCTTCAACAATATAAAGTTCAGTGTTCTCAGCTTTTTTATTTGAACAATCTGCAAGCTTGCCTGGCAATCCCCCAAGAGAAAACACATTTTTTCTTCTGACTAAATCCTTTGCTTTTTTAGCAGCCATTCTTGCCCTGGCAGAATCCAAAGCTTTAGTTGTGATTCTTTTGGCAATATTTGGATTTTCTTCAAAGAACTCTGACAAAGCAGAAGTTACAATTGAATCTACAAAACCTTTTACCTCTGAATTTCCGAGTTTTGTTTTTGTCTGGCCTTCAAATTGCGGGTCAGGGATTTTTATGCTTATGATTGCTGTTAAGCCTTCTCTTGTATCATTTCCTAAAAGAGAACCCCCGTTCTTCATACTGACTCTTTTCTTTACATAATCATTAATTACCCTTGTTAAAGCAGTTTTAAAACCAGAAACATGCGTCCCCCCCTCTACAGTATTAATTGTATTTACAAAACCAAAAATATTTTCCTGATACCCTGTATTATATTGAATAGAAAATTCCATGATTGTATCCTTTATCTCTCTTTTAAAATAAATTGGTTTGTGCATAATGTCTTTTGATTTATTAATCCATTTTACAAATTCAATCAAACCACCTGCTGCAAAAAATTCTGTTTGCCTGTTTTTTATTTTATCCTCTAAATTAATTTTTAATCCGGCATTTAGAAAAGTTATTTCTCTAAATCTTAACTCTAAAATTTTAGAATCAAATTCAACTGTGGAAAAAATTTCAGAGTCTGGCCAAAATGTTATTTTTGTTCCGGTTTCATTATCACATTCCCCAATAACTTTTAGCTTTGTTTTAGCAATCCCTCTTGAATATTCCTGCTGATAGATTTTGTTATCTCTTTTTATTTCAACAATTAATTTTTTAGATAAAGCATTAACAACAGAAATTCCAACCCCGTGCAATCCTCCGGAAATCATGTAAGATTTTTTATCGAACTTTCCTCCTGCATGTAATTTTGTCAAGGCAACCTGGACAGCAGGTATTTTTAAAGTTGGGTGGATATCTGTTGGGATTCCTCTGCCGTCGTCTTCAATTGTCGCAGAACCATCTTTGTTTAAAGAAACTTTTATTTTTTTGCAATAACCAGCAAGTGCTTCATCAACTGAATTATCCACGACCTCATAAATTAAATGATGCAGACCGTCCCTGCTGGTGCTGCCGATATACATGCTTGGTCTTTTTCTGACTCCTTCCAGTCCTTCCAGCACCTTAATTGATTCTGCTCCATAGGTTTTTTGCGCACTCATTTTATAAAATTGTATAAAAAATCTGTGTAGATTTAATTAATTTATATCTAAAAAAATCCTTAATCCTTTATAAACTTTTCTACCTTAAAATTCGTTTTATCGACGGGAAAATTGAAAAATGCTTTAAAATTTCTAAAATAAATTTATTTCTTTTTTTCTTCAATTCTGTTCAGAAAACTCCTTAAAAATTTCTTGTGCTCTTCTGTGTTTTTGACTTTTTTAATTGTGTAAACAATAGTTTTATTTTTCTTTTGTTTTTCTGTTTTAATTTCAGATTTTAATTTGTCGTTTATCTTTTCACCAAGCAAAATTTCATGGTGAGCAAGAGAAGCAATTTTTTTTGCAGTAGTTATCAAAGTTCCCATGCTCATAAACTTCATAATTTCCTGCTCTTGTTTTGCAACTATTGTCCCGAAATTTATTGAAATCCCGAAATTTATTTTTTGCTTTGCTAATTTATTATGCTCTTCCAAAATATCTTTAATTTTTTGCGCCATTTGCAAAGCTGTGTTTTCATTTTTGAATGTTCTTGTTTTTAATGGAGCAAAAATAAAAAATAAGTTCCCCTGATTTTCATATATTCCTGCCTTTTCTTTTTCAGCTGAATCAACTATTTTCTGAAGAACTTCCTCTGCATTAGATTTTTTTGATTCAATATCCCTGAGGTTTTTTACATTTAAACAAACCACGCTAACATTTTGCTTGTCTCCTTTAATAGATAAAGAAATCTCTGCCTTGTTTTTTGTGTTAATCAATGATTTTTTTCTGAGCGGAAGTATATTGCCTTTTTCTTTTTTTCTGGAATGTATATAACCGAAAAAACTTTTTTTGTATCCTTTTTTAAAAATGATGAATGCCACAAACCCTAAAATAGCGACAATAAAAACCCATACAATTGAATATTTAACCAATGTCAAAGTTCTACCTGATGCTTCTTTGATTTCAATTGACTTCCCTGTAAGTGTTACCATGCTGTTTGCAGCCTCTCCCTCTTCTGTTAAAACAGCCACATCATAATCTCCATCAGGAGCACTTAGCACATATTTTTTACTCTCATCAACATCTAACTCCACATGAATAGGCAAAGATTCATTCCCGATTTTAACCAAAACCGATTTATTGTAAAAAACATTTCCCACATTTGTTATATCCACAGTTTTATTAATTATATTCACCCTGATTTCCTGATTTTCCAGTATCTTAAAACTTGCTTCTCCCCGCAATTCATTTGAAACAGCGACGACAACCCATTCTGCTGGAGGGTAATTACAGGGAATAAAATATTCTAAATATTCGCTGGTTGGGGTTTCAATTTGTTCTAAAACAATCCCTTCTTCATTTTTTATGCTTATGATAGAATTTGATTGTATGTTCTCTCCTGTCTGGTCGTGCAAAATTGTCTTGACTCTCAAATATGCTCCGGGTTCAACTTCCTTGTCTTCAATTTGCACTTCTAAATTTGCTGGAACTTGTTTTATAAAAATATTTAAATCAATTGTGCCGTGGTTTGTGGTCTCTCCTAAAAAATCTCTTTCATAAGCATTTAATCTAACAAGATATTGTCCTGCTTTCATGTCCTCTGGAAGAGAAATATTTATTGAGAAAAAACCATTATTTATTGTTTCTAATTGATCTATCCCTGAAGAATTCGCCATCATCATTGCCAAGCCAATGAACCCGTTCACATCTTCCCCATTAGCTTTTACTGCTCCTCCTTTAATTACCATGCTTCCATCAGGGCTAAATTCTGTTTCAGTGTTTGCCACATCAATAGTTATTACATCTGAAATTGTGAACTCGTTTGTCAACACTTCATCATCCTTGAAAATACCTTTAATCTTACAAGCCCCTAAAATCCCATTAATTTCTTCTTTTGTCAAAACCAATGAAGTATCCATTTTTTTCTCTTCGCCATAAGCCAGTTTAATACCATTCTTGTAAAAGTTAGTGGAATGTCCGCTGCAAATTAAATCCATTTGAAAACTGCCGGAGATATCTAGTGTGGATTTTATCGCCACAGGGATTTCAATTGTGTCCTCCAGATTATAAATCTCATTAGGTTGCTGAAGAATTATGATTTCTGTCAAACCTGCAGATACCACAGAAACAAGTAAAATACCTAACACAAGCGAAATAATTATTGCCCTCATTTTATGATTAAAAATAGAAATTATTGTTTATAAATATTTGGACATGCCAAATTATATGATAGAGAATATTTAAAAATGGGATTTGGCTTGTTTGATAATGAAAAAAAGAGTTGTGATAATTTTAATGGTTTTGTTTTTAGTTGGGAGTGTTAGTGCGGCTGATTATATTGTTCCTTTAGAAATGGGGTTGGTTGATTTGAATACTTTTCCAGGAATTAATTCTGGAGATAGATTGCTTCTTGAACCAGGAGAGCGAGGAACACTGCAATTAAAGAGTCTTAAAGGAGAGCAGGACAACCCAATAATTGTTATTAATAATGGTGGCATAGTTGATGTCAATGCAAACGACACATGGGTTGGTATATGGTTCAGGAATTCCGAACATATTAGAATTACCGGCACGGGAAGCGCTGATGAATATGGGATCAGAATCCATAACAGCGCCAATGTCGGTATCGCTGGAACGGAAAAAACAAGACATCTTGAAATAGACCATCTTGAAATAACTGATGTGAATATTGGCGTATCAGCCAAGACAAGCAAGGATATCAATGGTGATCCAGTGTTGTATGGTGCCTGGGTCCAATATAACACAACTATTCATGATTGTTATATACATGATGTTAACGGAGAGGGAATGTATGTGGGAGGCTCTTACTGGAAGGATTCACCAGAGCTTGATGGTGTTTATGTGTATAATAACATAATTAACAGCCCAGGTTATGAGTGTATTCAGGTAGGAAGCGCTCCAAATAATGTAGAGGTTCACCATAATACATGCACAAATGCAGGAGGGTCAGATGAAGGCAATCCACCTATTGGTGCTAATTCTCAATCAGGAATGATTATTAATAAAGGAACAACAGGAGATTGGTATAATAATAAGATTATTGGTTCAGGAAGGAACGGAATAATTACTATTGGTGTAGGAGAATATGATTTTTATAATAACCTTATAATTAATTCTGGAAGTGGGGGAATAAATGGAGATGGGATAAGGGTGTGGGGAAAAGATGGTTTGTATAGATATAATACAATTATTAACAGCTTAAATTACGGCATTAATATAATCTCAGGCACAGGCGCAGTAAGAGATAATATTATTGCAGGTTATGGAAGTAATGCTGTTTACGGAACAAGTATTCTCAAAGAAAATAATTTTGAAACAAATGATATTAATAGTGTTGGTTTTGTAGATTCAAGTAATAATGATTTTCATTTACAAGCCACATCAATTGCAATAGATAATGGAAGTTCTCTTGATTTTCCTGATTTTGATTTTGATGGCATAACTCGTCCGCAAGGAACAGCCCCGGACATCGGAGCCTACGAATATCAAGGAACTGTTGCGCCGACATGCCAATCTCTCGGCTACGACTGCTGTGACTCCTGCCAATCAGGACCCCACCCAGAATACGACGCTGATTGTTCAGGGCAGGTTTGCTGTGAAGTGTGTTATGTTCCTACTTCATCATCTCTTGCTAACAGCGACACAATGATTGCTAACTCAAATAATTTTGCATTAGATCATCCTGTGGAACATCTTTGGGACGGATGTGCAGATGGTACATCAGAGTGCACGTCTGGAGCAGGAGACATAGCATCTTTTTGGGTGGAGTTTGATTTTGGACAAAATTACAATCTTAATTTAACTCGTTTGTTTGGCGACGCTGTTGGCAACTGGATAAGCACATCATGGACTTTTCAATATAAAATTAATTCAGAAGATTCATGGACAACAGCTTTTTCAGGAGAAAATGCTTTAGTAAATGATTGG
>CBDVES010000038.1:0-6746 GCA_965373065.1 uncultured archaeon
CCCGCCTACACTTAAAACAACTTTCTCAATTTTTATTTCACGCATTATATTTTCCATTATTCAACCACCATCAACTGTTTAATTAAAACATTAATTTCTTTTTCACCAACATTTAAGCCAACCATTTTTCTTCGTGGTTTAATACTTTTGATAATTCCTGTTTTTCCTGCATGCGTGCCTGCAAAAACAAGAACATTTGCCTTTTCTTTTAACTCTAAACATTTTTTTATTTTATTTTCTTTAAAACTAATCACAACAGAATCACCAACATTGCATTTAACCTCTGACAAAACATTTCTTCCGTCGCTAAGGTTCAACTGCGTCTTCTTTCCTTTTAAGATTTTCTTGTTCATAATTTTTGCTATTTTTTTATCTGCTTCTGAAATTTCTTTAATTTTAAATTTTCCATTATTAGATAATTCAACTCTATAATATTTCTTAGAAGGAACAATTGCGATTGTATCAAAAAGCAAAGCACTATTTTTCTCGTCCCTAACAACTTTATCATTAAGCAAAATATACTTTAAATGAAGAGCTTTTTTCACTTCTTTTTTATTCCGGGCTATTTTTAAAATATCTCTTAAAATCACAAGAAGCGGAATGCCCTTTTCAATATTAAAGTTAGGTCTGACTACATACTTTGTGCCCTTTCTCGGTATTGGCCAATTTTTTGGAACTTTGTGTCGTTTTAAATGTGCCATTTATTTTTTCTTCTCCATAATTTTATCTTTGCCCTCAGTAAACATTTTTTTAGAAATGTTTCGGGGTACACCCTTGGGTGTTGAATCTATGTTTTTAGGTGTTTGCTTTTTGCCCTCTGTATTTATATCTTCATCTACAGAGGGTACACCCTTGGGTGCCATTTTCTTAATTCTTTTTTTATCTTCCAAATTCAATTCAATAATCTGTAAATTTGAAGGTTGTAATTTTATGTCAACTTTTGAACCATCCATTTTCTTAACCTGAATACCCTCTATCACAACTTTTGAAATCTTTAACTTCACCCCTGTTATCTTTCCTTGCTTCCCTTTAAACTTCCCTCGCATAACTTTCACAACATCGCCTTTTCTCACAGCAATATTTCTCTTCTCATGTTTTTTTCTCAATTCTTTTGACAAATTAACCCCAACAAATTTTTTCTTAATATGCAACCCAGCTTTAGCTCTGTATTTCCTCTGCTTCCGAGGCTGTTTACTTGCTTTCCATTTTGTGCTAAATTGTTTTTTCATTTTAGATATGATCTCCTATAATATGTAATCTATTGGTTCTCCACCTGATCCTTCTAGGGTATTGATTTACATCCTCTCCGAAAGCCATTGCAATATCTCTTGCTTTCTGATAGTTCCCATTCATCTCCTCAAGAGTTTCATTATAAAAGGGCATTAATGCAATCTGTCTCCAGATATCTCCTAAAATATTTTTCATTCTTTTAACAGCTTCGTTCCCATTTGAGTATCTATTTTTTTCAGTCATTTTAAACTACAATACTAGCGATTTTCGCAACCGACGGCCATCGCTCTAAAACCTCCCTTGCAATTGGTCCTTTAATTTGAGTTGCCTTTGGGTTTCCCTTGTCATCCTTTAAAATCGCAACAGCATTATCTTCAAACGCAATTCTCTCTCCACTTAATCTTCTGTAAGATTTTTTCTGTCTTATCACAACTGCGTCAAAAACTTTACCCTTCATATCTGGCACACCTTTTCTAATACTTACTTTCACCCAATCAGCAATCTTAGCCCGACCCTGTCTTTTCTTTGTTCCTTTCCCTTTTTTTACAGACACAAGTCGCACAACCTTTGCCCCGCTATTATCAGATGCAATCATTTTCGCACCTAAATTCAAACCTGCTGTTGCTCTCGCTGATATTGCTTTCATTTTCTAAAAAGGTATAAAAATTTCTTTTTCTAATTTATTTGATGATGGAGTTTTTTCTTTTGTATCTTTCATGTGTTCAATCCACATTTCATATGGACCTTCTCTTAATTCAAGGGCTTTAATTAATATGGAGTCTTTTTCATAATCTCTATTTACAAATAAAGGCACTGGACCATAATGTCTTGTGTTTTCGTCATAAAAGTTTTTTTCTCCAATACAAGTAAACTCTAGAATTTCTCCATAAGCTTTCAGTTTAATTTTTTTTCCTATTGTCATTTCCCTTCCTCCCCAGATTTAATTTTTTTAATAACTACAGAATGGATTATCTTGCTTAAAGGTCTGCATTCCTGCACCTTTATTAAATCCCCGATATTGATTTCGTCTTCCATGCAAACAGGAAGCCGTGCGTGAATTTTTGTTTTTGATTTTTTATATCTTTCATATTTTCTAACATAAATCATTCTTTCAAATTCAATAGTAACTCTTTTGTGGAGTTTCCGGATAACTGTTCCTTCAAACACTCTGCCTCGGGCTTTTAGGTTTCCATGCACATGACAACTTTTGTCTTTGCACACAGGCACAGCTACTTCTGGTTCTTTTATTTTTTGGTTGTTTCTAACTTTTTCTTTCATTTTGTTTCACTCTCTATTTCGTGTATGTGTTAATCAGGCGTGACCCCAAACTTAAAGGAGGGGTTGATAAGGGGAAACTTGGTTCCCTTTATTCGCTAATGGATTCGCCTTCAAACCCAAGCTTGACCAACATTTCTTTTATCCTTTTCCTATGGTCTCCCTGGAGTTCAATCATGTTACCCTTGTAAGTCCCTCCGCAAGCCAGCTCGTTTTTCAGGGCCTTTGCGATTTTCTTCACATTGATACCACTTTCAAATCCTGTAACAACAGTCACGATTTTTCCATATCGCTTTCTGTCTGTCGTCACTTTTATCCTTTGCGAACTTTTCACAATCTGTTCACATACACAGGCCTGCTCAGGCAAGCCACACTTTGGACATATTTCCATGGTTATTTAGTGTTCAACACATCCCTGGAATTTTTAGATTCCTCAGTGTTGAGCGTGAGCATCCTCGCAATAATTTTCCGGATATTTTTTGTCTTTGCACTCCCAGTTTTCGAAGCATTTACCTTTGACTTAATTAATTCCATTTTTAACTCTTTAAGTTTCTTTTCTCTTTCCTTTTTTTCAAGTTTTTTTATTTCTTTGAATTTCATTTTAGTGTCTAATAGGGCAGGACTTCAATCTAAAAGTTGCATCTATCATTAAATAATTTAATTTTTCTCTTTGTTTGTTATTAGTTTCTTCTTCTAAATAACTTCTAAAACAATCTATAAGATGTTCAATTGTAGCATAGTTTCTTTCATAATTAAAAGATGCCTTTCTGACATCTTCTATAAACTCCCCTACATATTTTTCTAATTTTTGTTTCATTTCTTCTTCTCCTTATTAGTTTTCTTTGTTGTTTTTTTCTTAATAACTTTTGTCTCAACTTTTGGTTTATCATCTTCTTCCTTATTTGCTTTTAATTTTGCAATAAGTTCGTCTGTAATTTTAATCCTGTCTTTTAGTTGAACATATGGTGAGAGTATACTGACTTTAATTCCAACAACCCCTGGTTTTGTCTGCGCCCTTGCCTGTGCCCTGTCAACAACCTTTGCACTATCACCTGTTTTCTTAAGATATCCCTGTGCAAACCTCCATGACCTTGCTCTTGCACTCGGAAGTTTTCCATTTAATCTTATTTCAACACCCAACGCCCCTGCCTTGATTATTTTCTGCAGTGTTCTATAAGCAGTAACCTTAAATCTTATCGGCCCAAACCTTTCCAGCGAAAGTGCAATCTCGTCAGCCATTATCTGCGCGTCAAGTTCTGGCTCTTTGATTTCATCTATTTCAATATGAGGATTTTCAAATTTAAACTTAGTTTTCAAAATTCTTGTCAATTCTGTAATTTTGTCCCCGCCCCGCCCAATTACTAAACCTGGTTTGTGCGTAGAAATTATTATCTTTTCCCCGACCGGCGTGTATTCTATTCTAACCCTGCTAATTTTTCCTTTACCAAGAGATTTCTTAATATGTTCACGCATTTTAAATTCTTCTTTTTTAAACTGAACTGTTTTTCTTTCTTCCATTTTATTTATTGCCCTCTTGATATTTTTTTATTTGATTTTGAATTGGATTTCGCATAAAATCATAAATCCCTATTACTCTCTCTGAAAGCTTCTCAGGAGTAAAATCTTCTCTTAAAATTTCATATTCTCTTTCTATCCATTTTTTTGTCCATTCTATTTCATTACTAAGACCATTAACTAAATACTCATAAAACTCTTGGGCATCTTCAGGTCTCTTTTGTTTTTCTCCAAAAAAATACATCTTAATTCCATCATTTATTTTTCTAATTAAACTATTTTGTTTTCTCATTTTTTCTCCTCCTCTTTATTTACTTTCTTCTTCTCTCTCGCAATTATTTTAACATGAGTTCTCTTTTTTCTTCTTCCACCTCTTCCATAAGGTCTTTGAGCAAGGTTTGCCATTGCCTCAGCAATTACTGGTTCTTCCAATTCAGTTGCAATTGCATTTGCCTGCAGACTTTTCAAGATTGTAATAAAATGCTCTGTCGCCTTTTTTGGATACCGCCCTGACATCATCTTGCCCTTTCTATGAGGAATCTCGCCCTTCATTGGCACTGCTTTTTTCTTCATAAGAACTTGTTCCAATTCAGCAATAGCTTTTTCTATTTTCTTTTTTTTAATAAACCTGCAAATCGCAATAGCATATTTTGTAGATATTGGAAGACTCTTTGCATTTACAACAGCTTCGGTCTTTTTCACAATCGGCTTTTTTTGAATCGGTTTTTTGCCCTCTGTATTTACATCCCCTTTTACAGAGGGTACACCCTTGGGTGTTGAGTCTTTTTTATCGTCAGGTTTTTCTTTTAACTTTGGAATTGCAACTGGTTTAGGTCCTTTAGGGTCATCCCTTGGGGAAGCTGGCTCAGTTTTTTTAACATCCTTTATCTGTGTCTGCTTTTTCTCTGCAATTGTCATTGGTTTTTCTGTGTTTGCCATTTTATTTTTTCGCCTTGTGTTTGGTTCCTTTAGTTGCACCAACCCCTGTTTTTCCATGCTTTACTCTTCCTCGCGTCGGAGCAAACTCCCCAAACTTATGCCCAAGCATTTCATTTGCAACTTCCACAGCCACGAATTTATTTCCGTTGTAGATGAATATTTTCCAGCCAATCATCTGAGGGGCAATAACCAAATCCCGATGATGTGTTTTAATTGGTTTGCCTTTCTGAATTTTAATCTTTGACCTGTTAATAAAATCCTCAAGCTTTTGGAAATTCCTCAACACAGTTCTTCTCTGTCGCGACCGAATCAACTTTGCAAACTCCCGCACATTTAGATTTTTTAATTCTTCTATTGTTTTTCCCTTGAATGTAAATTGTTTTTTTGTTATTTCCATTTTATTTCCTCTTACCAGTTCTTCTCGGTCTTATTAACCCAACTTTTCTTCCAGGAGGCGCATTTCTCTTTGCAACCTTGCTCTTTGGATTTTTTCCTCTTCCTGAACCAAACGGATGGTCAATTGCGTTCATCTTTACTGCCGATGTCCTGGGCCATAATTTACTTTTAGACTTTTTAATATAATGCTTTTTACCTGCCTTCATAACTGGCTTGTCCATTCTTCCTGCCCCAGCAACAACCCCTACACTTGCCCGACAATTTTGATGAAACTTTTTCTCTTTTTTAGAGGGCATTAAAATAAAAACATCATTCCCAACTATCCTACTGATAACCGCAGAATTTCCTGCACTTCTTATGAAAATTCCCCCGTCCCCTGGCCTTGATTCAATATTATAAATTTTAGTTTTCACAGGAATATCTTTGAGTTTCATTATGTTCCCATCTTTAACATCTTTTCCATCAAAATTTATTTTTTGTTTTTCAACCATACCCTTAAACGCCGGCACATAAAAACTTCCCTCACTATATTTTATCTTTGCCAATGGAGCACTATGCCCTGCTGAATTAAATAGTTTAGTTACACTACCTTCTCCAGAAAGTTTTTTCGGGTATTGAAGTTTAAATCTAAATGCCTTTCTCCGAACTTTATAAGTATGAGTTCCTCGTCCCCGTCTTTGCGAAATTATTCTTTTTCCCATTTTACATTAACCCCAATTTCGTCGCCACATCAATAGCCGGAAATTTTTTATTTAATTTAACATAAACATATTTCTTGTTTCCTCTAATCAAAGTCCTCACTTTTTCAACCTTCACTTCAAACAACTCCACAATTTCTTTTTTAATTTCATCTTTTGTTTTCTCCTTCTCTGTTTCAAATGTCAAAACATTCTGCGCCTCAATCATCATAACAGCTTTTTCAGTTACTATTGGTTTCATTTTCCATCCTCCTGGATTTTTATTCCTTCAAATATTTGTTGGTAATCAAAAGCAGGGTCCCGTACATATTTTTCACAATTTTTTTCTTCTGTAAATCTGAGGTTCGGAAAATGTATAAGAATTTTACCATTGCCATCACATCCAAATTTTTCTTCACATGTTCGCTTTCCGTTTTTAATATATAAACAACTATATTGTTTTTCCTCTTTCATTTTCTCAACTCCTCTGGAATTTCATATTTAGCATATTCTGAAAAAAGATTTTTTCCGTCCATTAATCTTGAAAAACATTCAGCAGTTAATTTTGCGTCTTCAAGTGCGTTATGAGGTTCACCTTTTTTAACAACATCTGTTCCTTTAACATCTTTTCTTTTATCTTTCATTCCGCAAAACTCTAAAGTTCTTGTTAAGTCCATATTGCTTTTTCCTGGTTCTTTAAGAGAATAAACACCT
>CBDVES010000039.1:0-6595 GCA_965373065.1 uncultured archaeon
AATCCAGACAAGAAAACTATCTGAATAAACCCTTATCTGATTGAATATATCACTCGCAACAATTTCATAAAAAGAAGTGGTCTTCATCTTTATTCCAGGAATCCCAAATTTAATAACATCTGGGATAATATGACCAAATGCAAAACACACCCCAAATTTCCAATTACTAACAAGATAAATTATAACAGTTCCAACAAGAGCAACAATTAAATGAGTTAATAATCCTGGCATAAAACAAATTAACTAAAAATCATATTTAAACTTATTCTCTTCTAATCAAAAAGAAAACTCCTAAAGCACTCAATAAAGTCAATGCTCCTACAATTAATCCAAACTCTGGGACTAAAGGAACATTTACTATTGCTAAATCCCAATTGTTCCCAAATACATCATCATTAATAACACCTGTTTTAGAGTTTGCTCCATAGTCTGGGTGACTTGCATAAACACTTAATGTATCCCCAGAATCGCAACTTCCACTTCCAGTTTCCTTATAGGTAACAGAATAAGAACCATCACTTAAGCTTGTAGTTGTTTGAATATGTCCATTACATGTAACTGTAACATCCGCACCAGAGATAGTTTCACTAAAGTCAGCGTTGTAAATCTTTCCTGCAATAAGAGTTTTTGCACTCACTGCTCCAATAGAAAGCACTAACAAACTCAAAATCATTAAACTAAATAACTTTTTCATTACTTTTAAATTAAAACTTCCTTTAAATACATTATTATTATCAAGAATATAAGATATTTCACTACTGACTTAGAACGAAATTTTGGGTAAAAACAAAAATAAATGAAGAATCATGTTAATTGTAATCACTAAAAAAATATTCTTTGTAGAATTATAAATCAAACTTGTAATTAAAGCCACAAGAAAAATGAACAGAACTGCGGGAAATCCATGCCCTAAACTAAAAATTCCATATAATAAAACAGTGAATAAAATTGAAGGTATAACTCCATAACTTTTCTTAGCATAATTCTGTATTAAACCCCAAAATAAAACTCCTTCTGAATAAGCTATAAGAGGTAGGAGTAATAAAAGTCCAGTATATCCCTTAAAACTAAAAAAAACATTTCCGATATATCCTAAGAAGATTGAAACAAGAATTACTAAAGGAAGGAGCCATAATTTTTCTTTTGTCCATCCTGGGTTTATTTTAAATCTTATAGAGTAAAAGGTAACAAGAAAAAATAAAAGAAGATAAACTATAAGAACTCTCCAAAAAAACTCAAATACAATAAACAACTCTGCAATTCTTATAATCGGCAAAATCATAAAAACAATTATTAGTTTCGCATGATTGTTCAGAGATTCTGCTTTGGATAAAGAAATCAAACATCCAGCTATTAAAAAACTATACAAAAAAAATCCTGCGATTTCATTTATACTTAAAATTACTTCTGATAAAAATACAGATAAACCTAACAAACTCAACAAATACTTTTTCATAAAAAAACATTTCAAACCAGATTTTTAAACTTTTCTAAAATTTTACATTGTTGCGTTAGAGGGAGTTATTTAACTCTCTTTTTGCATTTTTAGAAAATATTAAAAACATATTTCTCTTAATTATCTAATAGAAATCTGTGATGAATGTGGAAACACAATAACTGAATCAAAATGGAAAAAGAATATTTTTGAAGGAAAAATATTGTGTAGTGAGTGCTATGATAAAGTAAGTGAGAAGTTTTATTTGAGTGATTGAGGTATTGAAGATTGATGATATTTTTTTTGAAACAAAATATTTATAAAGGTGTTGTGTCTATTTTTGTTATAGGTGAGTAAAAAATTTATAATTAACAAAGTTGGCGTTTATTGTTCCTGCTGTTGTTTTAGTTGTTAGTCATTTTTTGGTAAGAGTGACTATTTCTACTCACCTTTTTATTCTCAAAAGTCAGTAGTAAAATTTATAAGCACGAAAATCTTTGAAAAACTACTCTTACCAGAGTGAAGAAGACAACTGAAAAGGATGAGATTTTATATCATAGTTTTTGAAAGTAGTTTTTGGATTAAATTAAATTAAACAGGAGGTATAAAAATGGTAGAAGAAATAACACAGCAAGAAGTAATATTTGATACTGAAGTTTGTAAGAATAAAGATGAACAAGATTTTGAAGATGATTTTGGAATCGAAGGATATGAATGTTCACACTTTTTTGTTCCAGAGAATTGTCGAAAGGAAAGTAGAAAACATTTAACAGATGACACAATCAACGAAATTAAAAATGATTTTGTTTATGCAAAAGCGTCTAATAGCGATAAGATAGTTATTGGGTTCTTTCAAACTAAAAAGAATACACCAAAGACAATTGATGTTGTGAAAAAACAAATGTCTTGTGGAATTTTTGAAGGGAGTGATGGTGTTTGCATCTATGAAACAAATATCCAACAAGAACCTGAAAGTTTTAACGAAGAATTATTTGGGCTAATCGAATTCACAGAAAATTTTGAGAAGTATATGGTTTTTGAAATAGAGAGCATTAGGATAAAGGAAAAATTAGGAATAGCTATAAATAATGGTATAAGAAATTTTATTTTAATAGCAGGTAGATATCAAGATAATGACTTGTGGACGGACTTTGTTGATATAGTTAGAGCAGAAAAAGGGAAGGTGGGAATAATCCTTCCTGTAAGGATGCACAAGACTACTAAGAAAGCATATATGCAACAGGCAATAGATAGTGGAGCAAATATTGTTTGTCATGGAAAATTTTCTGGAGGAGGGGATGGAAAGAAAGAACGAATTAATCTTTATTTAGATAATACAGATATGACTTTTAAAAAGAAGGAAAATTTGCCCAATACGAACACTATCAAAAGTAATAACTTATTTAGTAATTTGATTGATACTAATGAAAACAACATAAAAAAAGAGTATCATATTAGTAGACTAAGTGCTTTGCCTGAAGGTAGTATGTATGCTAACACCCATAAAAGAACTATAATCCTTCAAGCATGAGATAAGAACATTCCTTTTTAGAATTGGTTTGTTTTCAAATGCAGGGGATTTAAGATGGTTTACATATCTCATTAGTTTTATTTTTTTTGTTATTTCTTTTTTTTCTTTTCTATTTATTTTTTTCTTTTCTATTAATCTATCTAATATTATTTGTGAATAAAATATCTTTTTAGTGTTTCTTCCCCATAATTCAAATTCTTGTTCGTTCATTTTTCACCCCTAATTATAATTTCTTCTTTTTGAATATCAAGAAAAATTTTAACTTTATCACCAATTTTTAATCCAAGATTTTCAAGAAGTTGGGGGTTTAATACAATCCTATTTAAACTTTGGATGATAATATTCCTTTGAAAAACAGGTTGTTTGATGACCATTTTATTATACTTTTCTAATACTTTATTTAGTATAATATATAAAACTATTGTTTTTTAGAAATATGTATCAACTCCCGCCATTTATTATTGGAGCTTAATTTTAAATCAGTAGCAAGTTGACAAGGAAAAGATTTTAAGGAATAATTAATTAGTTTTAATATGATATACGAATGTGCTTATTGTAAAAAATTGTATGATGAAGAAGATGGAATAATGTGTATAGAACAAATCAGCTCTTTTGTTGGAACAAAACCAATTTCCTAAAATTTAGAAACAACATCAATTACTGCAATAATCATAAACAGGACGATTAACACAACCACAAATGGCAACAATGATTTTTTAATTTTCTTGCTTCCAAGTTCAACTAAGATTAAACAAGCTATTAAAAGCACAGTTAAAAATATTGGAGAGATTTGCCCCAAACTATTTAGTGTTATCATTTGTTTTATTGGATTGGGAACTAACATGAAAAGGTCTTATGAAAACCTACACGCCGTTAGTTCCCAATGATTGAATGGCGTGATTATTTAAAAAATAGTAAATTAGATGTATTTAAATATTTCTAATACTACATAATTAGATATTAATTAAAATGAAATCAAATTTATTTAAAGAAATTCCTGTAAAAGTTTTGTTGGCACTAAGAGATAAATCAAATAAAGGAAAGAATAAATCTAAAATTGCAAGAAAAATTCATTGCACAAACTCCCATTGTTCCTGCATAATGGATAGTTTTGAAAATATTGGGCTTTTGAGAAGTGAAAAAAATGGAAGAGAAACAAGAAGTTATTTAACAAAAAAAGGAGAAAATTTAGCAGACAAATTTATTTTGATAAATAAAAAGATTATGGGGGATTGAAAAAATAAATTTATAAAGTTTAGAATCTTTAATTTTTAATGGTAACAGAATATATTTGCAGATATGCTAATGCTATGGACATAATTCAATTTTGTGCTTTAATAGGGATTAGTATAGGAGTGGGGTTTATGGCTTATGGGATGAAAGCTGTAAAAAAAGGTGCGAACAAATTCGGAATTAAAACACCTGTTATCACAATAATTGTTTTTATTTTAACACTAATTGTTTCATTCTTTGATGCTTTTATTTGTAGTGGAATACTCCAAAACTTATTTAAATGATAATTCCATATTATTCTTACTTAACTTCGGTTAAGGTTATCTGACTTCGGTTAGATAAGGGAAGATGTGGATTTCGGTTTATGTCTTCCCATTTATTTTAATGTTTTTAAAAAGGTGTTTTCTACCCATAAATCTCTTCCTCTTTTTTATCTTGATTTTCTTCTTCAATTTTTTTCTTTATTCGTTCTCCAATTTGTTTTTCTGCTCTTTCAGTTATTCCTTTTAACATTTCATTTAATTTCCTTTTTATTTCTGGCTTTTCTTCTCTTATAATTTTATCAACTTCTTCAGATATTTTCTCATAGATTATTTTTAAAGTATCTTCCTTAATTTTTTCCTTGTTTAACTCTAACTCATTCTTAAAATTATTTCCTTCTGTTTCTATTTTTTCTTTTTCTTCTTTATATAATTCCTCTATTTGCTGTTTATACTCACTTGAAATATTATTAAATTTGGTTTTTTGTGATTGCCAAATTTCATTAAATTCTTCCTCTTGATTAATTATTTTTTCTTTTATTTTTTGTGCATATAAATTTGCAGTATCTTCTATCTGCTTTTTGGTAGTATTAATTTTTTCAATTTCAGTATTAAGTGTAGATAATTTACTATTGACTTTATTAAATTCTTCTATAGTTTTTTCAAAAGTATTCCAAGGGCTTTTAAGAGTTAGACTAAATTTTCCATTACTATCAATTCCCCAACCTATCATTAAATTTCCAAAATATTTTCTTGCAGTATTTTCAGCTACTTCACTGGGCATCATTTTCTACTCCTGTATTTTTTATTATCTCTTTTTCTTCCTTACTTTTCACTTTCCAGTTTTTAATCATTTCTGAAAATCTTTCTTTTTCTTTTTGCAAGTAATTATCTATCTTTTGTCTTATGTCGGAATTCTCTGTATGGTATCTAACATATTTTAACACTAAAAATTTCAATTGTATTTGTGGACTACGTAATGAAAAAACACTGCTCAATGATATCTCCTTTTTACTAATCCTAACATACTCTCTCCATATATCTTTTAAGGAATCAGGAAAGTAAAAGGACTTTTGAGAAAAAGTGCTTAACTTCCCTTCTTTTTTTGGTCTGCCGATTCTGTATTTACTCATTTTTGTTTTGGTTAGGCAAAATTTACTTAATACCTATATTAATATCAATAATCGTTGGTTGAAAGTTTTTGTTATTACATTATTCATAAAGAATAATATAAAGAAAATTAATATGCGTTAATGTATTTAAGGAATGTATATAATAAACTAATTAATCAAATTGAGATATATGAGGTATATGATAATAGGGTAATGATTTTCTTAATAAAAAACTTGAAATACTTTGAATTATTAAATATATAATAGATTCAACTTAAATAAAACAATATTATACTATTGTGAATCTTAAAAACAATGAAAAAGATAATAGTATTTAAAGACAAACTAAAATAAGATGACAAAGACAATAAGAGTTTCATTGTATATGAGATGTAGTACAGAGTTACAAGAGTTAACTTTGCAAGAGGAAACTTTAGATAAACAAGTAAGTAGAATGAGAGAAGATAATCCTAATGTAGAATATGTTGTAGAGAAGTATAAAGATAATAACATGTCTGGAAAAAATATGCAACGTCCTGAGTTGCAAAGGATGATTAAACAAATAGAGATGAATAGAGTTGATTGTGTCATTGTTGTTGCATTAGATAGGTTAAGTAGAAGCTTACAAGACTTATTATCCACTGTTAGTATATTTGAAAAGCATAATTGTAATTTTATTGTTGTTGGCAAAAGCATTGACACTTCAACGGCTCAAGGAAGATTATTATTTCATATACTTGGAGCATTTGCAGAATTTGAAAGAGAAACTATAAGAGAAAGGATGACATTAGGAAGACAAAGAGCATTATTATCGGGTTCTAAATCAGGTAAACCATGTAATCGTCCTAAAGTAAACATAGATGAAGATGGTGTTATCAAAAAATATACAGACGGTATGAGTATGAATATGATAGCAAAATTATATAGTGTTAGTATTACTCCTATAAGAAGGGTGTTAAGAAATGCCGGAGAGATAAAATGAATATAGAAAAAATATAAACTCTTATAAGGACATAATACTCAT
>CBDVES010000040.1:0-6422 GCA_965373065.1 uncultured archaeon
TAGTAATTGTTTCCCACGCAGTCGCGTCGCTTAAACCTTCAAGATTGTCATTGCCGTCGGATTTGACATAATACTCCGCCGCACTAACACTCCCTACTAAAAACAAAACCATTGCAAATAAAATAAATATCTTTCTTTTCATCTCCTCCAATACCTCCTATCCCTAATTCCTTTTTTCCAAAGCATTTTTGTATAACCAGTGTTATCAATCTGATTTGGTTTTATCTCCAACTCTTTAAGAACTTGTCTAATTTTATTCTTTGCTTTTGCCATCTCGGTTTTCTTTGCAAGATATTCTATCTCCATAAAATACCCAAGATGTTCTACTTTATTTATCTCAATAATAATTCTCTTATCTTTTTTATGTGTGTAAGATTCAGATGTCTTTGTTTTTTTCATCCATTGCACAAATCCTAAATCCTGCATCAAAGATAAAAAAGATTTAGGTTCTTTGATTTTAAATTCAAATTCTTCCTTGACAATTACATCTTTGTCCCAGTATCTTGTCAGCCATTTTTTAAAATTAACAACATACTGTTTTTTTGTGCTCCGAATTCTAAAAGCTTTTTTAGGATAACCATGTCTCCTGAATTTTTTATGCAAAGCAAAATAATCATCTCCTCTGATTTCTTTTTTTTCAAAACGCGCTATCTTCTTAATCTTTTTTCGTAAAGCATTTACATTCTTAATTCTAACTTTAGTTTCAACTTCAAGCAACATTTTATCCTCTTTTAAATTTAAACAGAATTATATTTATAAAAGTGTTGTTTGAAAAAAAGATTTTATGGAAAACAGATTAAATCCATTCACTTATTTTCAAAAATAAAAACTCTTAAATACTCCTGCCACTTAATAAAATAAAGGAGGTGTAAGATGAAAAAAAATAAAGCTTGTCAAACTTCTGGTGCTGTGGCAATGGGGCATATTTTATTTGTCGTGGGTATTTATGTGCTTACATGGGGTTTTATTGGCTCTGCTGGTTTAGGGGCAGTTTTGAAAAGTCCAATTTTCTGGGGGTTATTTGTTATTGGACTTGGGATGTGCGCAATGGCTTCAGCTCATAAAAATATAACAAAGAAATAATTTATTTTAATTTTTTATTTCTTTTTCTTTAAATCAAAATTTCAAATACTTTTTTTTAATATAATTTACAAAAGGTTTTTCATCTTTTTCAATTTGATAATTATCCAGGACATTGTAATAATTTTCTAAATCTTTTACCGGAATGTCAATTAAAGGGCATGCTTTTTTCCACAAAATCCAGTTCATTAATAATCTTGACAGCCGACTGTTCCCGTCGGCAAAAGGTTGAATAGTAATTAATTTTAAATGAATTAATGAAGCAAGTTCTAATGCGTGCAACTTTCTGCTTTCTGTTTTATACCAATCAAAAAAATTCCTTAACTCTTTTTCAACATCTTTCCATTTTGGCGGGACATAAACTGTTCCTGCTATTTTCACATCTCTTTTTAGTTCACTTCTTAATTTTCCAGAAATGCTTTCATCAATCCCTGCAAAAAGTATTGAGTGTAATTTTTTAAGAAATTTAATATCAAATTTTCCTTTGTATTTTGTGATTGCTACAAATCCTTTTTCATGATTTTCCAATTCTTTTACTATTTTTAAATTTTTAAAATTTCTTGGGATTATACCTTCTTTTAATATTAAAAAAGTTTGTCTTAAAGTTACATCAACCCCGGAAAGCTTGCTGCTATCATAAGTATACCGAATCATAAATTCGTCTAACCTTTTTTGCTTTTCAATCTGGCTTAACTTCTTTAGTTCTTTTTTGTAATTTTTCTTTTTCTCTTCAATTTTTTCTAAATCTTCTGCAGAAAAATATTTAAATTTATTCCCTGAAAGTTCTTTTAAAAATTCTTTTTTTAATTGTGCAAGCCTGGTTTTTACAGGAAGAATTTTTCCAAGATATTTCTTTTTTTGAATAACTTTTTTTCCTTTTCTAACTGAATGAATCAATATCCAATATTTATTTTCTTTAATTTTTATTTGTTTTTCAACTACCATGAATAAGTTATGTACTACACTTATTTAAACCTTTCTGTTATGTACTACAAAATAACTAATAAAAAACGCCCACGCTGAAAATTTAAAATTATTTCTTCCGCAACTTTTTATCGCTCACAATCAAACCAACTCAACTTCTCTTCTCTTGGCAATTGTTTAATTTCATACTCGCACTTGCACGCCTCTGATTTATCTTTACATGGCTTGGCTCTAAGCAATTTTTTAAAACCTTTTTGACAGACATATTTGCTTCCTTTTCCCTCTGCATGCACTTTCATCCGAGAATCAATATCATTTGTAACACCAGTATAAAACGAACTATCCTGACATTCAAGAATATATACAAACCATTGTTTTTTCATTTAAAATTTAGGAGAATATTGTTTATAGATGTTGATGGTTGAAGGATAAATAGAAATTTTAAGAATTAACATATTTCATTTTGAATATCCTCTTTAATTTTATTAGCAATCACTTCTGCAAGTTTTACAGGGACGGCATTTCCAATCATTTTATATCCATCTACAACATCAGTATAGTAGAAAACAAAATCATCAGGAAAAGTCTGAATTCTTGCACATTCTCTCACAGATAATCTTCTGTAAAGATGTTCTTTACCTTTAATAAATTCTCTTTTATTTTGTTTAATAAATTTCATCTTTGGGGCTTGTGGATGAATAGGTGCGTGTCGCCCACCTGCCTGAATTGTAAAAGAATGTTCATTCCACCCCCTTACCCTATTTCTTGACATATATATTGTAGAAAAACCACCATTCATATATTCGTTATTTAAAATTGTTGTTCCAACGCCATTAGTTTTATTTTTTTCTTTAGCAGATTTTGGCTCTGGTAGATTCCCTATTGCATCTTTCAAGAAAACCTGAGAATTTGTTGGTTGTGGAAATTCAAATTTTTTCCCTAATTTATTGTGATAACCAACAACAATAACTCTTTTTCTATCTTGGGGAACACCATAATCTTTTGCATTTAATAATTTATAAGAAACATTATATCCTATCTCCTTAAATGCTTGAATTATTTTTTTAAATTCAGGCAAATGTTTATCTGATAAAATTCCTGCTACATTTTCAGCAAGAAAAAATAATGGTTGTTTTGCTTTAATTAATTTCACATAATTATAAAATAATTTTCCTCTTGAATCATTAATACCCTTCATAGCTCCTGCAAGACTCCAGCTTTGACAAGGAGGACCTCCAACAAAACCAACAACTTCCGGAATTTCTTCAGGAGTTATTTGAGTTATGGATTTTTTACAAATTTGATGATTGTGATTTTTTTCAAAAGTTTCCCAACACCCTTCCCAGTTATCATTTGCGAAAGCTAAATTAAAGCCCGCATTAGAAAAACCTAAATCAAGTCCTCCTGCTCCTGAAAAAAATGATGCGATTTTCATTTTTCCACACTCGTAATTAGTTTTGATTCTATAAGTTTAGATGGATTATTTGGGTCTTTAATTTTTATATCTTTAACATCAATTTTTGGATTATTTTCTAATTCACCAGTATCTTTTTTAGGAAAAGACTCATATTTTTCTTTTCTAAGCAAAGCAAATAGATGAAATTTTTCTTTATCAGAAATATTGCAAGATTCTTCATAAACCTTTAAGGGATTTTGTATCTGCCACATTCCCCTTATTCTTAGTTCTGTTATTCCAAGGGGGTCTACTCTTTTTACTTTACCAATTTCAATAGTTTTACCTTTCTCTAATCCTAAAGAATCCAAAACAGAATCTACTTCGCTTTTGATAGGATCATGAACTTTGTGGTAAACTTCATGTTTTGCAGAATAACAAGTGCCATGAATAAAAAAAATATACTTAAGTTTAGAGGATTTTGTATGCCCTATAACATAAAACAACTCTTTTTCTTTCCATTCATTAGCTTCACAATTTCTACAATCCTTTGTAATTCTCACATCGCTTGCTAATAGCTTATCTTTTGGTGGTGAACTGTTTAATGCTAAAGATGATTTTTGGCTTTCTATTTTTTTTATTTCAAACGCATCGCTATTTTTAATAATCATATCTGGGGGGTGATTTTGGTTTCCAAACCATGAAAAAACTTTTGAATATCCCTCTTCTTTCTTTTCTTTTTCAATCTCGAAAGAATTGGCAATAGAATCCTTCACGAAAAATTCAAGCTGTTCACCAACTGCATTAATTCTAATATGAGATTTAGAAGCATAATCTTTTAAGTCATAATTTCCAAAATTAACAATGTTTGTTATAGCCTTGATAATATTATTTTCCATTTTCAATACTCCCATTTTTTAAGTGCTCTTCCATCATAATTTCAAATTGTCGTGATACCACAATTCCTTTCTTTTTACAGAAGTCTCTATACTTATCATAAATATCAGAATTCACTTTTAAAGTTACACTTTTGCTTAACATTTTACACCTCTTATTAGACATATTTAGACATACTTATAAATGTTGCTATTAATGATCACCTAAATCTTCTTTTAGAAAAAAGGCAAAAAGAAACCCCCCATCTTCTTTCATTAACACCTAACCCCCAACTCCTCCCCTCCTACAACTCAATCTCCCCCAACTGCCAATCTTTTAAAACTGCCCTTGCTGCTTTATCAGAATTAACTTCTCCTCGCTTTTTCAGAAAACCTTTTTTCTTCCCGATTTTTTCAATTAAATCTTCTGCGTCCCTGAATTTAATTTTATAAAATTTTTCCAAATCTTTTTTGTTGCTCTTTACAATTTCGTTGAGCGCAAGCTCTGGGTTTTTAACTTGGCTGTGTGACCTTCCGCCAACTTTTACCTGTTGTGCTATTTTCTCCTCGCTGGTCATGGAATATTCATCAGCAGGAATAACTCCTGGAGAATCTAATAAAAGTATGTCTTTAGTAAGTCTTAGTTTCTGAATGCCTTTTGTGAATCCTGCCTCTGAGCCTGTCTTTGCAGAAGTTCTGCCAATTAAAAGATTAATCAAAGAACTCTTTCCTGTATTTGGGTATCCAATAACCCCGACCTGAATACGATTATAACTTCCTGTCTTTTTTATCTTCGCTGATTGCTCTTTAATTTTATTTCTTAATTCAGAAACTCCTTTTTTATTTTTACATGAAACAAAAACACAGGGATTTAATTTCTTATTTCGTTTTCGTGTAAGGTCAGATTTGTTCAAAACATAAATTATTTTCTTGCCTTTACTCTTAACTAATTTTTCAATCTCTTTATTTTGCATCTCACTTGGAAACCGCGCGTCAAGAATTTCCAAAACAATATCTGAAACTTCAATTACCTGCTTTAACAGCAAAGGATATTTGCTTCGCTGTTTTCTAATATTCTTTAAACTTTTCGCCGAGCGCGCCTGTCTTTTTGTTGCCATAGAAATTTAAAGAATTAAGAGTTTATTAAATAAACGCAAACCAACAGTCTTATAAACTCAGAATTTCCTTTAATATTATTATATGTTGAAAAGTCCTTGAACTCAAGTTGCAAAGGGCTTTGTGTTCAAGTTAATTCTTGATTAATTATATATTAAAATGAAAACATTTAGAGAACTCGGGCTAAGTCGTGAGTTTGTGTCTGTTCTTGAGAAGGATAGAATTACAACTCCATCGGAAATTCAGGAAAAAACAATTCCTTTAGTGTTAGCTGGGAGAGACGTGATTGGAGGTTCTGCAACAGGTTCTGGAAAGACGATTGCATTTGCCTCGGGGATTATTGAAAATTTGGAAAAAAATGGAAATGTTCAGGCATTGATTTTGACGCCGACAAGGGAACTTGCTGAGCAGGTTGCGAACACAATTTCAAAACTTTCACAATATAGGAACTTAAAAGTTTTGCCAGTTTATGGGGGGGTTGATATTAGAAACCAAATTAGATTTTTAAAAAATGCAGATGTTGTTGTTGGAACTCCGGGGAGAATTTTAGATCATTTGAGTAGGGGAACTTTGAATTTAGCAGAAGTCAAGTTTCTTGTTTTAGATGAAGAGGACAGAATGTTTGATATGGGTTTTCAATTTGATGTTGAAAAGATTTTAAAGCAATGCCCAGAGAAAAGACAGACAATGCTTTTTTCAGCGACGATATCTTTAGAGATGGACCATCTGACTGTAAAGTATACTCAAAACCCAGTGGAAGTTTCTGTGGAGTCACATGTTGATGCTTCAAAATTAAAACAGGTTTTTTATGATATTCCAGATGGTTTGAAGTTTTCTTTATTTGTTCATTTGTTGAAAAAAGAAAAAGTCAAGTTGGTTATGGTGTTTTGTTCTACCAGGAGAAATGTTGATTTTGTAACAAATAATTTGCGTAATTTAAATATTCATGCAAAAGCGATTCATGGCGGGCTGAATCAAGTTAAGAGAAATAAAGTTTTGCATGAGTTTAATGGAGAAGGCGGTGTGAATGTTTT
>CBDVES010000041.1:0-6404 GCA_965373065.1 uncultured archaeon
GAAAAGTGGGAATCCAAGGGTTGTTTGCAGAATCACAAATAAATTTGTCATAGCAAAATATATTACAAGCAATCAGTCACAGGACAAAGCCGAAGTTGGGGTCACATCAAAACATTTGTTAAAATATGGCTGGCCAAAAGAATCAGAGGGCAGTTTAAAGTCAGTTCCTGCTTCGTACCTCACAGGATTTTTAATAGGTAAAAAAATTATTAAACAAAAACTAAGTATGCCAATTGTTGATTTTGGAATGCAAAGAACATTGAGCAAAACAAGGGTTTATGGTTTTTTAAAAGGTCTTGCCGACGCTGGAATTAAAATAAAATGCAAGGAAGAAATTTTTCCAGATGAAAAGAGAATATCTGGAGAACACATGAAAAATAAAATACCATTCAAAGAAATTAAATCAAAGATGGAAAAAGAATAATGGAAGAAAAACAAAAAACCCCTGCACCCAAGGGTGTACCCTCTAACGAGGGCAAAGTTGATGAATATGCAGAAGTTCCAGAAGAAGTTTTAGATAAAGAAGAGTTAAAGGAACTTGAAGAAGTGAAAAAAGAAGTTGAAGAGAAAACTAATGGAAAGGGCAAAAGGAAAAGATTTCCAGGGCAACCAACTACTGCAGAAATAATTGCTGCGTGGGAGCCAAAGACAAAACTTGGGCAAGAAGTCAAGAACAAACAGATTACAGATTTTGATGAAATTTTGAAAAGCAAGAGAAAAATTCTTGAAGCAGAGATTGTTGATTCATTGATTGATGTTAAGTCAGATTAGATTTCAATTGGACAGTCAAAAGGAAAGTTTGGCGGGGGAAAGAGAAGGGCATGGAGACAGACCCAGAGAAAAACAAAAGAAGGTAATGTTCCGAGTTTCTCGACTCTGGCTGTTGTTGGAGATGAGAACGGGCATCTGGGAATTGGCTCTGGAAAAGCCAAAGAAACTTTGCCAGCGAGGGATAAGGCAATAAGAAAAGCTAAGTTAAATATTATGAAAATAACAAGGGCATGCTCTGCATTTGATTGCGCCTGTTCAGAATTACATTCTATCCCATTTAAAGTTACCGGCAAAGCAGGAAGTGTAAAAGTTACTTTAATCCCTGCCCCGCAGGGAACTGGACTGGTTGTAGGAAATGAATTAAAAAAAATATTAAAACTGGCTGGAATTAAAGATGTTTATAGCAGAACTTCAGGTAAAAAAAGAACAACTTTTAATTTGATTAAAGCCTGTATTGATGCTTTGAAAAAAACAAATGTGGAGGAAGGAAGATGCCAATAATGAATCCCAAAGCAATGATGAAAAGAATTGAATTGAACATGGATAGAAAATCAGTAATAGTGAATAATGGTTTACGAGTGAGAGGAGATTCATATAAATTAACAGATGGGAAACAGATAGTAAATACAAAATACATTGGATTTCAAGACCTTTATGAAAAACACGGGTTTCTTGAAGAGTGTAAAAAATGGTATAAAATATATTTGGTTAATGGGGCTACAGGAACAGGTTATCAAATACACGCAGATAAAACTGAAATGAAATACCCTTTATTAATTTCTAAGGAATTAAAAAAATATTTGGGGGATTTTAAATGATTGCAGTAATAAGAATTTCTGGAAGAGTAGGATTGAGAAGAGACATAGTTGAAACCCTTAACAGATTAAAACTCAGATACAAATATAACTGCATTGTTTTAGAAAATCCTGAAAAAGAGCAACTTGGGATGATAAAAAAAGTTAAGGACTTTGTTGCTTTTGGGGAAATTGACGACGAAACATACAAGAAATTAGTTGAAGTTAGAGGGAAAAAGTCAAAAACTTTTTTTAGATTGCATCCTCCTCGAAAGGGAATTGAAAGTAAAAAACATTTTGGGGTTGGAAAAGGTGTCTTGGGAGATAATAAGAAAAAAATAAATGAATTAATTGGGAGGATGTTGTAGAATGGAAAATGAAATAACAATAAAAGTAAAAGGGTCAGGAAGTTATTATACTTTATATAGAGGTGCAACTGCAGTAGATATGAAAAATAGAAAAACAAGAACAATAATCAAGGATGTTTATGACACAGCTTTTTTTGGGCTAAGAAAAGTTTTAAGAGAATCAAAACTGATTACAGAAGGTAGTAGAGAATATCCTATTTATAATCAATTACTGGAGGGGATGTTGTAAAATGGCAGAAAAAAAATTAAATAAAATGCAAAATTATGAAATTCGATTATATCCTGGGCAAGTTATATTGGAAGGAAAATATCTTAATCAATTAGGGGGCACACATGTTTTTGAACATGAAAAGAAAGGAGAAAAACATTATATATTAGTAGAGAATCACTGGATGGTTAAGGAAGAAGGAATTATAACTCATAAAGATATTTCTGCTTTTCAAATAAAAGTTATTCCTGAAAAAAATGTTTATATGATTAAAGGTTTACAGAAATTAATAGAAAATGAAAACTAAAACACGAACAAAATCAAGTCGTATGCATGGAAGGAAAATGGGGACTCATGGTTGGGGTGCGAGAAAGAAGCATAAAAAGACAGGACATCGTGGGGGGAAAGGAATGTCTGGAAGTGGTAAGAGGGCTGACCATAAAAAAACATTGGTGTTGAAAAAATATGGTCATAAATATTTTGGAAAGCAGGGCATAACAAGCAAGGGGACAAAGCGAGATAAAAAACAAAGAATTAATTTGCAACAAATTGAATTAAATCTTGAAAAATATGGGCAGCAAACCGGGAAAGGTTTTGAAATTAATTTAAAAAATTATAAAATTCTTGGAACAGGAGAAGTAACACAAAAGTTAATTATTAATGCTAAAGAAGCTTCTAAGTCAGCGAGGGAGAAAGTTAAAAAAGCTGGGGGAGAGATTGTGATTAAGAAGGAGGAAAAAGAGGTTGAAAAATCAAAAGAAGATAAAAAAATGGTTAAAGTAAAGTAAGGATTATAAATATTCTTGCACCTACATTTTAATCAAATAGTAAAATTCGCAAGGATGCAGGTGCAAGATAAGAAAATCCCAAACTAAAAACTTTAAAAACATTAATTCTTAAAATTAATCATGGACTTAAGAAAAATATTTGGTTTTATTCCAGAAGTAACAGGACCTTCTGAAAAGAAAGTTGGTTTTAATGTTAAGTTAAAGTGGACTTTGATTATTCTGGTTTCATTTTTTATTCTTGCGAACATCTCGCTTTTTGGTTTGTCACATAATGCTCTTGAAAGATTTGAATATTTGGCCATCATACTTGGGACAGATTTTGGGAGTATTATTTCATTGGGGATTGGTCCAATTGTAATGGCTTCTATTATTTTGCAGTTGCTTACAGGGGCAGGAATTTTAAATATTGACACCACAACAACTGAAGGGAAGAAATTTTTTCAGGGGATTCAGAAACTTTTGGTTTTATTTTTTATAGTTTTCGAGGCAATGGTTTATGTTTTAATGCAGGGGCTTCAGGCAGCAGAAGGGTTCACAGGGTTGCTGATATTTCAGTTAATTCTCGGGGGGCTTGCCATCTTTTATATGAGCGAGGTCTGCGATAAATGGGGTTTTGGTTCTGGGGTGAGTTTGTTTATTGCAGCAGGTGTTAGCTGGAGATTGTTCACAAGTGCATTTCAATTTGTAAATCAGCAAGGCAGAAATTGTTTATTTGACTTTAAAGGCACGCCGTGTTCAGGAAAGATTCTTGTCATGATTCAGTCAATCATCAATAAGTACCCAATAGAATTTGTATCTGCGTTTGGCGCGGTTTTAGCGACTGTAATTATTTTTTTTATAGTTGTTTGGGCACAGTCATTAAAGGTTGAAATTCCTTTGTCATTTGGGAGAATCCGAGGGTATGGGATTAAATGGCCATTGTCGTTTTTCTATGCTTCAGTTATCCCAGTTATTTTAACTGCTGCTTTAATTGCGAACTTTCAGCTTTTTGGAGGACTTATTGAAAACGCCGCGACCCCATGTTTTACTGACGGCGGGACATGTGAAGGCATGGCAAAATTTGCTTCACACTTTGGCTGGATGGGGCATTTTGTCGAGGGCCAGGCAATCTCAGGCCTTGCATTTTGGGTGGGTTCAACCAACCTCTTAGAACTGATTATCCGTGGGAGTTTTATGTTCAAGTACTTAATTCAGGGATTAACCCATATTTTATTTTTTGTTGTGCTTTGTACAATCTTCTCTATATTTTGGGTTAAAACATCTGGCATGGATTCAAAAGCCCAGGCACACAAGATTGCTTCATCAGGTTTGCAGGTTGCAGGGTTTAGGCAGGACACCAGAATTCTTGAAAGTATTTTAGACAGATATATTATGCCGTTGACAGTTATGGGCGGGGCAGCTATTGGTTTGCTTGCGGCATCAACTGATTTGCTCGGTGCATTGGTTTCAGGAACTGCAATATTATTGGTTATCATGATCATGTTCCAGTTTTATCAAAATATTGCACAGCAACACCAGGTTGACATGGCTCCTGCAATGAGAAAGTTTATGGGGAGTTGAGAGAACTTTTTGAAAACTGTTCTCTCCTGAAAAAACAAAAGAATATTTTCAGGATGCATCTTTGCTTTTTTTGTTTATGCCTTTTAGGTATTGTTGCAAAGTTGCCTTAAGGTTTAAAAACTAACATACCATATTTTTAATATGAATAAAAAAGCAAGTATGAGTTCTATTTTTATTGCACTTGTTTTAGCCATGCTTATCGCAGTGTCGTGGGAAAGTTTTTCTTTTATAAAAAATACTGCTCACGCAATTCTTGACCCAAGTGCAGGAGCTTTGCTGGGGTGGAACATAGTTTGGGGGATGATAATTCTTGTCGCACTTTTATCGTTGTTTATGACTCTAATGCAAAAGTACACTACAGATCAAAAAGAAATTAAACGGCTTAAGGACGAGCAGAAAGACATTCAAAAACAGATGAAAGAACTTAAAGACAATCCAGAAAAAATGATGGAGATGCAAAAGAGTTCTTTTCCTTTGATGATTGAGTTGATGAAACACAGTATGCGCCCGATGATTTATACAACAGTTCCGCTTATTTTATTTTTTAGATGGTTTATGGATTATTTCGCAACTCCAGCTTTAGAGGGCTTTAAATTTTTCGGATTTTTTAGCTGGTTTTGGTTTTATTTGCTTGGCTCAATTATTATTGGCATGGCTTTGAGAAAAGTGCTGAAAGTTGTTTAGGAAAACTTAATTTAGAAATTGAATAATATTTTTCTTAATCTCCTCAAGAGAATTATTAAAATAATGGTCATCTTGAATTTGTATAGCACCTCTAAATTTAGAATAATTTTGTCCCCAATTACTTCCAAAAAGGATTTTGTGAATTGCCAACCTATTCCAATTATCTTTAAAACAATTAAGAGGATCAAAAAGCATAACCCCTTTGATATTGGGAAATTTTTTAGGATTAAATTCTTTTAATATTTTGTTTGCTCCTCTGGAATGTCCAATAATATATTGAATATCTTTGGATAATTTATTTGAAACTAAGTAATCTGGTTTACTTTCCACAAATTTCAATTTGAATGATTTTGATTCAAAAAAGGTCTTCAAAAAGTTATATAGCTTTTCAGCCTTAGAAGAAAATTCAGGGAGAATTATAATCTCATACTTTCCTTTAAATAAAACAACTTCGTTCATTAGCATAAATAGATTATTAACAATATAAAACTTACGGTAGGCAACAAGTATTGGAGTCAATTTAGCAATCACAATTCTTAAAAACCCAATTTCTCTCTCCTAAACATGGAACAACCTCAACAAGAAATGATGTTTAAGTTAAGCATGTTTGAACAGCAAATGCAACAGCTTCAGCAACAGTTACAGGCAGTTGAGCAGGGGATTGTTGAGATGCAGTCGTTGAGCATGGGACTTGATGAGTTAGTCGGTTCAAAGGACAAAGAAATTCTTGCGCCAATTGGGAGAGGGATATTTGTTAAAACAAAACTTCTTTCTGAAGAACTGACTGTTGATGTTGGGGGAAAGAATTTTGTGAAGAAGAGTATTCCAGAAGCAAAAAAGATAATTGAGGAGCAGATTAAAAAATTAGAGGATGTAAAAAAGGAGTTGAATAATAATTTAGCGAATTCTAATGCAGAGTTTATGCAGATGGTGCAAGAGGCACAGGCGAGCGAGGGGAAAGAGAAAAAATGAGTTTGTATTCAGATAAAGAACTTGATGAAATAGTTTTAAATAAGGAATCTAAGAGAAGGGCAAAACAATTTGAGTATTACAAAATTAACAAGTCTCTCAAAAGAAATTCTATTTCTGCAAGTATTGTGGCGACAAGTTTGGGGGCTTTATTAGGAGACCCGACTCTGATGTATTTTGGAGCAGTGATTTATCGGGTGCAGTTTGAAAGCAGTTAGTTTTTTATATTAGAATTTACTTTTATTAAAATGATGATGGAAAT
>CBDVES010000042.1:0-6353 GCA_965373065.1 uncultured archaeon
AAGGTTAGAGGGCTTGGCTAAGAAATTAGGGTTAGAGAAGAATATTTATTTTAAGGGATTTTTAGACAAGTTATATGATGTTCATAAATTAATAAAATCTTCAAAGTGTTTTGTTTTGCCGTCTGAGCGAGAAGGTTTTGGGATTGTTGTTCTTGAGGCAAATGCGTGTGGAGTTCCTGTGGTCACAGTGAAGCATGAAGATAATGCAAGTAAAGATTTAATTCAAGAAGGGAAGAATGGTTTTGTTTGCGAATTGAATGAGAAAGATTTAGCAAGGGGGATTTTAAAGGGGATGAAAGAGGGAAAAGAGATGAAGAAAGATTGTTTGGAATTTGTGAAGGATTATGATTGGGATGAAATTGTTGGGAAGGTTGAGGGGGTTTACAAATGAGGATATTACATGTAACAAAAAAATATCCAAATGCTCTTGGAGGAGATGCAACAGCAGTTTCAAATTTAGAAAAACAGCAAATAAAAAACGGGAATGAAGTTTTTATTTTAACGACAAATTGCGACGAGATAATTAATAAAAAGAATTTAATAAAATTCGGATTAAAAGATACGCCTTCTGGTTTAGATAAGATAACTTTCAAAAGAATTTTTTCATTAATTGGATTATATTTTAAATCAAAAAAAATTCTTAAAGAAATTAAACCAGATGTTGTTCATAGTCATTCTGTTGATATGGGGTTTATTATGTCAAAGGCATGTAGGAAATTGGGGGTTCCGATTGTTAATACATTTCATTCTGGATTTTTTTCTACAGAAGGGGATAATTTTGTAAGAGCTATTTTAATGAAAAAAATATCAAAATATTTGAAATTTGATAAAATGATTGCGGTTAATAAAAAAGATGTTGAGAATAATAAATCCACATTTAATAATCTCTTTTTTGTTCCTAATGGAATAGATTTATCTGAATTTGATTTATCAAAGAAATTAAAGAGAAAAAGAAATACACTTTTATTCGCTGGGAGGGTGGAAGAATATAAGGGTTTAAAATATCTTTTTTTCGCAATTAAATTGATAAAAGATAAAATAAAAAATATTAAATTAATTGTTGTTGGCGAAGGAAGTTGTCTTGATGAATATAAACATTTATGTAAAAAATTAGATATTCAAAAAAATGTATCTTTTTTTGGTAAATTATCTCCTAAGAAATTAATTGTTGAATATCAGAAATCTTCTGTTTTTGTTCTGCACTCTTATAATTCATCAGAAACTTTTGGCATTGTTCTTTTAGAATCTTTAGCTTGTAAAACCCCAGTCATAACTACAAATATTGTTGGTATATCTGAAGAAATTGAAAAACAAAATTGTGGAATTGTTGTTAAGCCAAAAAATTCACAAGAACTTGAAAAAACAATAACTAAAATTTTAGGAGATCCAAAACTCGCAAAAAACATGGGAGAAAATGGAAGAAAATTAATTAAGGAAAAATATGGTTGGGAGAAAGTAAATAGAAATTTGGGAAAAATTTATGAGGAGGTTTTGAGAGAATGAAAAATATAGAAACATCTATAGTAATTCTAACTAAAAACGCAGGGGATAATTTTGATAAAGTTCTAAAAGGAGTATTTTCCCAAAACTATAAAAATTTTGAAGTGATAATTGTAGATTCGAGTTCAACAGATAATACTTTAGATATAGCAAAGAAATATCCAGTAAAAATAGTTAAAATAAAACCAGAAGAATTTGGTCATGGAAAAACAAGAAATTATGGGGCAAAATTAGCAAAAGGTGAATATGTAGTTTACTTAACTCATGATGCTATTCCTAAAAATGAGAATTGGCTCATAAATTTGATTAAAAATTTCTCTGATAGGAATGTAGTAGGAATTTATGGAAAACAAATTCCGTATAAAAATACTAATCCCCTTGAGGTATTTTCTTACTTAAAAGATTATCCAAATAAAAAAAAGATTTGGTTTAAGGATAATTTTAATCAAGATACAGTAATATTCTCGGATGTTAATTCTACCATTCGTAAAGACATTTTAAACAAAGAGGGGTTTTCTAAAGGGATTGTTGTAAGCGAAGATTATGAATGGGCTTATAGGATGTTAAATAAAGGATATAAAATAGTTTATGAACCAACTGCTGAAGTGATACATTCTCATAATCATACTTTAATAGAAATTTTCAAAAGGTTCTTTGATATGGGTGTATCTTACAAAGAAATTTATAAAAATTATAAAACATCAACTTTGTTAAAACAAGGTACAAAAAAATATTTAACAAAGTTAAATTGGCTTATAAGAAAGAAATATTTTTCTTTAATCTTTTATGCAATTTTATCAGATTTTATCAAATTTTGTGGGATATCTCTAGGAAAAAATGAAAAAAATTTACCAATTTTTATAAAAAAGAGATTTAGTAATTATAAATCATATTGGAATAGTGATACTAAGAAATTACTTTCAATCTCAAAAAAGGGGGTTCTGAAATCTTTCAAATAGGTAGAATTGAATTATTTCATTAATTTATTAAAAATGAAAATAAATAAAATAAAAAACAAACAAATTAGAATTTTATTAATCACGAGGGATTATCCTCCAAGAATAGGAGGGATTGGCAAGGTCACTATTAATTTAGAAAACAATATTAAATTATTAGGGCATTACATTAAACTATTAAATTTTGATGGGAGTAGTGTAAATATTTATAATAAACTGAAATTGAAAGACTTTTTTTATACTCGTGCCACATTAAATTTTTATTTTAATATATTTAATATTCTAAATCCATTTAAGTTCTTTAAACCACAAGGATTTAGGGATTTTGTATATAACAATTTAATTTATAGGGAATCAAAAGAAGCAATAATGAAATTTAAACCAGATATAATTTATCTTAGTAAAGTAGAACTATTCACTGCAATTTATAAATGCAAAATACCCTTTATTGTTACATTTCATTCAGAGGAAGATGTTAATAATTTTAAGAAATTTATGTGTTATATGCCAAATGGTCCTAAATTAATGACTTCTGTTTCAAAACATCAAATTCAAAATCTTCAGGAAAAACATAAGAAGAAAACCGCCATTATTTTAAATGGGGTTAACTCAAGGATATTCAAACCATTAAAAAACACCAAACAAAAAAGAAATGTTGTTTTATTTGCTGGAAGATTTATTGGGTGGAAAGGGATAAAAGAAATAATCCATATCGCAAAACAATTACCCAAATATGAATTCTGGTTTGCGGGGCAAGGTCCTTTAGCGAATGAAATAAAAGGAAAAAATATTAAAAATTTGGGATTTAAAACAACAGAAGAATTAGTTAAATTATACAATCAAACCACGATATGCATTTTTCCTTCATGGAATGAACCTTTTGGGTTAGTTGGTTTAGAAGCTATGTCTTGCGGAAAAGCAGTTATTGCAACGCCTCTCGGATTCTCCGAATACATTAAAAATGGAAAAGAGGGGATTATAATTCCTGCAAAAAATGAAAGTGCCTTAAAAAATGCGATTGTTGATTTAATGATTAATGAAAAGAAAAGAAAAATTCTTGAAAAAAACGCAAGAAAAAAGGCTTTAAAATATTCATGGAATAAAATCGCTAAACAATACTTAAAAGTTTTTGAAGAGGTTATTAAAGAAAATGAAAAAACAAAAATCAACACTAAAAGATAAAATAAAAAACTTCTTTGATGTATCTTCAATTGAAAAAGATTTGAAAGAAGAACCAACTAAAAAATTTGAGAAAGTAAATCTTTTCACTTTAACTAAAAACAAATTGTTTTTAGGAATCTTACTTTTTCTTTTAATTATAAATATCCTCGTGGGATTTGATATTAATCAATTTTATATTCGGGCAATCCTAAGTTTTATTTTTCTTATTACAATTCCAGGATTGCTGATTATGTTAGTGTTAAAAATCCGAGAACTTGGATTTTGGGAATATTTAGTTTATGTTGTTGGGCTTTCTATTAGTTTTATTATGTTTGGTGGTTTAGCTATAAATTGGATTTTACCTTGGTTAAATATAACTGATAAGCCCCTTGCAACATTTTCCATTTTAATTTGTTTTAATATATTTCTCGTCGGGTTTTGGGTAGTTGCGTGGATTAGAAATAAAAACTTAAAGCCATTAAAGATTAATTTTCCAAAATTAGATTTAACAAACAGAATCTTTTTTATTGTTCCGATGCTGTTTCCAATTCTTTCTATTCTTGGAGCATTCCTATTAAACAATCATGGCACTAATATTTTAACTATGATCCTGCTTGGAGCCATTGCTGTTTATATTTTACTCCTCGTTATTTTTAGCGACAAACTCAATCCAAATATTTATCCTTGGGCAATTTTAATGATAAGTTTGGCTTTATTGCTATCTTTTTCCATGAGGAGTTGGTATGTTACTGGATGGGATTTAAAACAAGAACAGTATGTTTTTAGATTAGCATCTGAAAATCATATTTGGTCTATGAATTTATATAACAATGCTTATAATGCGTGTTTAAGTTTATCCATATTGCCATCAATTATGAACTTTTTTATAAAAGTGAATAATCAATTTATTTTTAAATTATTTTTTCAGATAATTTTTATATTTCATTCTTTAACTATATTTTTAATTTTAAAAAAATATGTAAAATCTATTTTAGCTTTTACTGCTTCTTTTTTATATTTTGGAACAGTTTATTATAATTATTCATTTCCAATATTAGCACGTCAAGAAATTGCATTTATCTTTTTTGGTTTGATGTTATTAGTTTTATTTACAAAAGGAGTTAATTCAACATTAAAGAAGGCTTTATTTTTAATATTTGGAGCATCAATGATTGTTTCACATTATTCTACTTCATACATTGCTTTAGCCATATTTACTCTAACTTATATATTTACTTTAATACACAAGATTTATAATAATAGAAAAATAAAAAATGGCAAACTTCATTCTTCTCAAAAAAGGGAATTTTATTTGAATGGTTTGCTTATTTTGTTATTACTTGTGTTTGGTTTTTTTTGGCTAGCTCAAATGACTAATGTTTCAGAGGGAATAATATACACAATTAAGACAACATATCAAAATATTGGAAGCACTCTTTCATTTGATCTAAAACAATCCTCTATTCAAGGTGCCTTATTTGGGCAATCAAAAGTAAAGAAGTATACTAGTAAAGAATTAAATGACTATATTAATGAAACCGAATCTATCTTTAAATCTTCAAATCCCTATTCTCAACAACAAACCCAAATTTACTCCCCAAAAATTATAAATAGAGAGATTGTTTATCCTAAGAACCAAAAATTAGTATACCCTTCATTTTATTTATATCGATTTATCAAATATCTAATAATTATCTCATTTGTATTGGGATCTTTATTTATTTATCTAAGTAAAAAAGATATGGTGGATAAAGAATTTTCGTTTATGATAGCTCTCTCAGTTATTTTTATGTTCTCAATGATATCTCTACCCTATATCTCTAAAGCCTATGGTTTTGGGAGATTATTTCAACAATGCTTAATTTTTTTATCTCTGTCATCAATTATCTGCTTTAAAAAAATAATGAAAAATTTTAAAAAAATATTCATATTCTTTACAATCTTGATATACATAGGATATTTTCTATTTAATTTAGGTTTTTTATTAATTTATTCCGGGGGGGAGCCAACATTAAATCTTTATAACCAAGGTCCAATTTATGATGAGCATTATTCTCATACAGAAGAAATAATTTCAATTAATTGGTTTGATAAAAATCATCAGACAAGTGTTATTTATATGGATCCATATTCCGAACTTAAGATTTATGCATTTGGGAATCCATTATTACTCCATGATAAAAAGATTATCCCTTTTTTTATGGGGAAATCTTCTTATGTATATTCTAATTATGTTAATAAAATAAAAAAGATTAATTATTGGGATGCTAGAGAGAAGTTTAATCATGGAATCTTAGTATTTAACTTTCCAACAGAATTTCTAAATGACAATAAAAATAAAATATATAACAATGGAGGTTCTGAAATATTTAGATGAAAGAAAAAAAGAACGCAAGAGAGAAAGTATTAAAGTATTCTTGGGATAAAATAGTAAGAAAATATTTAAAAGTGTTTAGGGAGTTTGCAATAAAATGATAACAAAGTTGAATTTGAATAAATTTATAAATAAATTGGAAGAGATATCATTAATGTTAATATTAGTGTTCTTTTCTTATTTTATACCAAAAGATAAGAATATTATTTTGTTTGGTTCGGGGGATGGAAATTTATTTAATGGAAATCCAAAATATCTTTATTTATATTTAATAAATAATAATATAAAAAACTTTAAACCAATTTGGGTAACTAATAATAAAGAAGTTTTTTTAAATTTAAATAATAAAAATATGCGTGTTG
>CBDVES010000043.1:0-6251 GCA_965373065.1 uncultured archaeon
AGTTTAACTTACACAATACTAACTAATTTAATTGATAAAGGATTAGTTAGTTATAACATGAAAGAAAACAGAAAATATTTTATGGCAACAAAACCAGAGAAACTTTTAGAGATTTTAAAGGAAAAAGAATTAAGGATAAAAGAACAAAAAAACAAAATTGAGAAAATTTTACCTAAATTAAAAAAATTACAAATCGAAGTCAAAGAACAAAAAATTGAGATTTACAAAGGAAAACAAGGATTAAAAACAATTTTTGAAGATATTCTTAGGACGAATAAAAATTATGTTGCCTATGGTTCTGGCGGGTTAATTGAAGAAATTTTGGATTTTTATTTTCCTAATTTTATAAAAAGAAGAGCCAAACAGAAATTGAAAACAAAATTAATTTTTAATATTAGTAAGAAGCCCATAAAACATACTTTAACAAAAATCAGATATTTAATGGATGAGTATCATTCGCCTTGCGATACAATTATTTATGGGGATAAAGTAGCTATTTTATTTTTAATTGGAGGGCTAACAGGTTTGGTTATAGAGAGTAAAGAATTGGCTCAAGGATATAAAAATCATTTTAACCTTTTATGGAATATTGCAAAAGAAAACTAAGAAGAGCAAGAAGTAAATAAATTAATGCCTAACCTTTTAAGCATAATCTCAACAACAGAAATCTTTATTAATTAACTTGAAATAAAAGCTATATGACAAGCGAAATCTGGACAGAAAAATACAGGCCTTCTCAATTTTCTGAAGTTGTGGGTCAGGCAGATATTGTAAAAAGAGTTGAGTCGCTTACAAATTCCCTGAACATCCCGCATTTGTTGTTTGCAGGACCAGCAGGAACAGGAAAGTCAACTCTTGCATTAATAGTTGTTAAAGAGTTATTCAGGGAAAACTGGAAAGAGAATTATCTTGAGCTGAATGCTTCTGATGAAAGGGGAATTAATATTGTGAGGGAAAAAGTGAAGAATTTCGCGAGGACAAAATCTTTGGGCAATGTGAATTTTAAAGTAATTTTCCTGGACGAGGCAGATGCTTTGACACCTGAAGCACAGCAGGCATTAAGGCGAACAATGGAGAATTATTCAGCAACTTGCAGATTTATTTTGTCATGCAATTATTCAAGCAAAGTTATTGACCCGATTCAGTCAAGGTGTGCAATTTTCAGGTTCAAGCTTTTGGAAAAAAAAGATATTGAAAAAGTAGTCATAAAGATTGCAAAAACAGAGGGATTAACAATTGGCATGGATGATGCTATTGAAGTATTGTATGAAGGAAGTGAAGGGGATTGCAGAAGAGCGATTAATATACTCCAATCAACAGCTTCAATTTCTCCGTCAATAACTTCTGAACTCCTCTCAACAATAATTTCCAACGCAAAGCCAAAAGACATCAAGGTTGTTTTAGAATATGCTTTGTCTGGGGATTTTCAAAAATCACGGGAAAAACTTTTAGATGTTATGCTAAAAGAAAGTATTTCCGGGCAAGATGTAATTAAAGCAATTCAAAAAGAAATCTGGAATCTTCCTGTAGAGCCAGAAATAAAAGTCAAACTTACAGAAAAAACAGGGGAAATAGAATTCAGAATTACAGAGGGTTCTGACCCTTTTATACAACTTCAATCACTTATCGCAAGTTTTGTCCTCGCGGGGCTGGGGAAATGATATTAAAAAAAAGCCAAGATTCTCGTGCCCGTAGGGGTATCCTCGCGGGGGTGGGGAAATGAAAATAAATAAAATGAAAGACTTAACTAAAATCAAAAAAAAGGATAAACAAGAAAATCCTAAAAAAGATTTTTTTGGAGAAAGACATAGAGAGACAATTAAAGACCAAATTGCACTTGGGATTTATGATGATTGGTATAAGCCTGTCCGAGAATATCATTATAAATCAGAAAATTGATTTTTATAAAACTGAAATTGAAGCTATGAAACCAATTATAATAAATAAAGATTTAACAAAAATAAAAAATGAAACAAACTAATCCGCAAATTATTTTAGCCACATCATCACCTTATAGAATAAAAGCATTTAAATTTTTAAATTTAAATTTCATAGCAAAAGCAAGTAATGCTGATGAGGATTCTGAGGAAAGACCAAACACTCCTAAAGAACTTGTTTTATATTTAGCAAAACTAAAAAACAAAGCTGTTGCAGAAAATTATAAAGAAGGAATTGTAATTGGATTTGATTCTGTTGGTTGGTTTGATGAACAAATTCTTGAAAAGCCAAAGTCAAAAGACGAAGCATTTGAAAGATTAAAATCATTATCTGGGAAGACTCATCAATTTTACACAGGAATTTATTCAATAAATATTAAAACAAAAGAACAAATTTCAAAGATTGTTGAAACAGAGGTTTCTCTAAGAAATTTAACAGATTCTGAAATTAATAAATATTTAAAACAAGACCCAAAATTTAATACTTATGCTTTAGGTTATGATCCTTTAGAACATTATAGTTCAACATTTGTTAAAAACATTAAAGGAAGTTATAATAATCTTTTAAGAGGGATTCCTTTAGAAACTATTGTTGAAATACTTTCTAAAACAGGATATAAAATTTAAAATGACATGGACAGAAAAATACCGCCCACAAAAATTTGAAGAGATTAAAGGACAAGCAGGTGCAATAACAAAAATAAAAGAATTTATTAATTATCCTAAAAATAAAAAGGCACTGGTTCTTCACGGACCTCCTGGAATAGGCAAGACAACTCTGGCACATGTGACAGCAAAAGAAACAAACTCAGAGATTTTTGAATTAAATGCTTCTGACTTAAGAAATAAAATTAAATTGCATGAAATTCTTAAACCAGCAATTGAACAGCAATCACTAATAAAAAAAAATAAAATAATTCTTGTTGATGAAGTTGACGGGATTTCTGCAGTAGACAGAGGCGGACTTACAGAATTAATCTCTTTAATTGAATCAGCATCTTATCCTATAATTATAACTGCTAATGATATATGGAAAAGAAATTTAAGTTCATTAAGAAAAAAATCCGAGCTTGTTCAGTTAAAAGAAATTGATTATAACACTATAAAAAATATTATGTTTGATATTTTAAGAAAAGAAGCTCTTTTTGTTGATAATAATTTTATCACAAGTATGGCAATAAAATCAAAAGGAGATTTAAGGGCAGCAATAAATGATTTGCAGACAATAGCCCGGATGAAAGAACCTTCTTTATCTGCTTTGGATGAGAGAAATAAAGAAGTAGATATTTTTAATGCACTAAAAATGATTTTTAAAGAAAAGCCCACAAAAGAGTTGCTGGCAATTTTTGATTCTGTGAATATGTCATTGGATGAAATACTTTTGTGGCTTGAAGAAAACATTTCTGCAGAATATCATGGTGAAGAACTTGCCAAAGCTTATGAGGCATTAAGCAGGGCAGATATATTTAAAGGAAGAATTTACAAACAGCAATACTGGAGATTTTTAGTTTATGAAAATATCTTTTTAAGTTATGGAATTTCAGCTTCAAAACAAAGTATAAAAACAGGATTCACAAATTATAAAAGACCCACAAGGATTTTAAAAATCTGGCTTAACAACCAGAGAACAGCAAAGAAAAAATCAATAGCACAAAAGTACTCACAATTAGTTCATGTTGGACAAAAAAGAGCAATGCAGGAGTTTCCATTAATAAAAAATATTTTGAAAAATGAGAGCATAAGAAAGGAGTTGAAATTAAGTGATGAAGAAGTTGAGTATTTGGAAAGATGAAAAAAAGAGTTTGGGATTTAAGAAGAAGAATAACAAAAATCAAGAAGCATTAAAATATTTTGAAGGAGCAGTAAAACAAGCAAAGAAATCAACATGTGAAAGAGCGAGATGTGGGAGTGTTATAGTAAAAGATGGAAAGATAATTGCTAAAGGATTTAATTCTCCTCCTGCTGAACTTGAATCACAAAGAAGATGCTCTAATTCAAAAGATTCTTATCATAAAAAAGTTACAGATAAAACCTGTTGTGTTCATGCTGAACAAAGAGCAATGATTGATGCATTAAAAAATAATTCTGGTTTAATAAAAGGAGCTGATTTATATTTTATAAGAATTGATAAAAATGGTATTAAAATTCCTGCAGAAAAACCTTATTGCACTATATGCAGTAAAATGGCACTTGATTTAGGAATAAAGAACTTTATATTATTTCATAAACAGGGAATCAGAGTTTATGACACACAGGAATATAATGATTTGTCTTTTGGTTTTAGAGGTTAATCCCTCCCTCAACCTCAACCCCATAACCCCAAATCTCTGCAGTTTTCCAGGCATCTTTATCTAAACCCGCCTTTAGACTTAAGTGTTCTAAGAATTCTTTCTTATCAGGGATTTGTTTCCAAACTTGAGGAAGAAAAGTTGATGAGCAAGGATTTTTCTTTAAAATAATTCCCATTTTATTATTTATTTTTTTAAGTAAATCCTTTTCAGTTTTATATTCTAACTTCTTTGGTTCACTTAAAACAGAAACTTCAATTTTTATCTTTTTTAATTCTTTTTTTGTTAAACCAGAAAAACGAGTGTCATAAAATGCAGCATTTATTATATTTTCCTGAACCTGTTTCCATAATTCTTGTTCTGCTTCCACGCAACCAATACACCCTCTTAAATTACCTTTATTAGTTAATGTAACAAAACATGCTTTTTTATCTTTGAGTTTTTGTTTTGTTTTTTTGTCTGGCTCAAACTTTTTATTATTAAAATAAAATTCAATTGTTTTGCGAGCGAGTTGTGTGAGGTTCATTTTTTATTTTCATAAACCTCTTTCTCAGCTTGTTTCTTTTTAGGCATATAAGGAATTAATTCTTCTTTAGTAATTCTTTTTTGTTTAATAAGTTTTTTAAGAAATTTGTCCAAAAGTTTAATCTGATGTTTCCTTAATATATTCATTTTGATTTGTTTTTCAGCAGTTTTCTTAATCCTGTTAATATCTTTCATCAAACTAGAATGGATTTTTGAAGATTCTGATTTTGTTTTCATTTAGATATTCCCTATATAAACATATTTTAAATATTTCTTTCCAATTTTTTCTGCTTTTTTTAAAGTGTCTATCGGTGTGATTGGTTTGTTTAGCATTTTATATGCAGGAAAAAATCTGGAAATATGCCATGGAATATTTTTGTCAACAGATGCAATAAACTTTGCAATCTGCTCTAATTCTTCTTTTGAATCATTCTCGCCCGGAATAACTAATGTAGTTATCTCAATATGTATTGCTTTTTTATGCGCAAGTTTAATTGTGTCTAAAACAGGCTGTAATCTTGCTTTGCAAATTCTTCTATAAAATTCATCTTTAAAAGATTTTAAATCAATGTTCATAGCATCAATATAAGGAGCAATATAATCCAGACACTCTGTTGTCATATAACCGTTTGTAACTAAAATATTTTTCATGGCTTTTTGTTTTGCTAATTTTGCTGTGTCATGAGCAAACTCCATAAAAATTGTTGGTTCATTATATGTGTAAGCAATGTTTTTACATTTATTTTTTATTGCTTCATCAACAACTTGTTCAGGAGTTATTTCTTCACCTAAAACTTTTCCATAAAATTCCTTAAACTGGGAGATGTCATAATTTTGGCAAAAACTGCACCTAAAATTACATCCAACTGTTCCGATTGAATAAGCATAAGTCCCTGGCAAAAAATGATACAATGGTTTTTTCTCTATTGGGTCAATATGTTTTGCCATGACTTTTCCATAAACTAATAAATGCAATTTTCCGTCAATATTTTTTCTCACACCACAAATTCCTGTATTGTTAGGTGAAATTAAACATCTATGGCTGCATGCTGAGCACTGGACTTTTTTATCTTTTAATTTTTTGTAAAGTGTGCATTGTTTTTTCATAATATTAATAAACTCCTCTTAATTAAATACTTTATGGAATGGTATCCTCAAAACCCTAAAGAATTAAACAAAATATTAGAAAAATTTTTGTCTCAAAAAACAGATTTTAAAAAAGTAGTTCACGGATTGATTGTGCCCCATGCTGGTTATGAGTTTTCTGGAGCAATTGCAGGAAAAGCTTTTGCTTTATTAAAAAACAAAGAAATAAAAAAAGCAGTTGTTTTAGGTCCAAGTCATTATCTTAGCTTTCAAGGAGTTAGAGCATTAGAAAAAATCAAGACTCCTTTAGGAAAAATTAAAATTATTAAAAATGATTTTAAGAAAATAGATTATGAGCACTCTATTGAAAATCAGATTCATTTTTTACAAAAACTAAATACAAAGATTGAGGTTT
>CBDVES010000044.1:0-6124 GCA_965373065.1 uncultured archaeon
TCTAAACTCCAGATTACTACTTGTCATCCCGCTTAAATCAGAAGATGTACTGATTGAACCAAACAAAAATAAACTACCAGTATTATTAAAATAACACACAGTATCTTCAGAATTATTTTGAACAATAAATGAATTACTTGTCGGCGATAATGCCCCTTGGCTTTGTTCTGCTGTGCCCATCAAATACATATCGCCCTTGTCATCTATTGAGGCGACATTATCATTAGAAGAATTTGTTATTGTGAATTTGTTTGAAGAAGGAGCACCAATTATATTCACAAACCTCAACTCTGTCTGGTTTGTGTTTCCTGCCTCGTCAATTACATAAGCAGTATAATTATAACTTGCTCCTAATGATAAACCAGTGAAATTCTTAAACAACCTATAACTACCTGCCTGATAACTTGCATTTATTTCTTCTGGGGAAAGGGCACGATTGAAAATCATTACTTGGTCTATTGAGCCGTTGAAATAAAGAGCACTACCAGTTGCAACACTTCCTATAAAAGTATTTCCACCACTAAGATAAAAATTAACTGCCGCTGTATTTCCTGTTTGTTTTACTGCATTAATGTATAAAGATAAAACCCCATTAACATTAATCATTGTAATACCATACCAAGCATCTATACTAACACTGCCAGACTCTTTATCTGCTTGATATTCAGCCCATCTCAAAACACCATCTTTAACCTCTAACACAAATCTATCATCACCATTAGAGGAACTAAATATCTGTTGCTGTGTTGTTACATCCTTTGCGTTAAACCATAGAAGAACAGAAAAATCGTTACTTGTCTTTATAATGTTGCTAAAAGAAGCTCCCAAACCTACATAATCCCCAACCCCATCAAACTCCAAACCCTGTCCTCTTTTTGCTCCAACTAAATCCTGTGTTCCTAATCCTCCGCCAAATGTTCCGTGATTGCTGTATGTTGAATTATCAAAAACACCTGTTGAGTTGTAAGAATCAAAACTCCAGTAACCGACCAAGCTCCTGTTCCAATCTATCCACGCTGAACTCTCGCTTGTATCATTCACACTCACATTTACATAAACACTTGTGCTTGCCTGTGTAGAATCATTGCTCGGAGTAGGAGAAGTGAAATTAATTTCTGGATTTGTTGAATCTATTGTAAAAAACACCTGACTATGATTTTCATTTCCAGAAGTATCATTTACCCAGATTGTTACATTATGCAAACCATCTATCCATGTTATTCCTGTGATATTCCCGCAATCAACGAGGGTAGTATTAACTAAATAAGAATCATTTGAATACCAGCAATATCCTAAATTTGTGTCTGACCGAGTGAATTCTATATATAAGGTGTTGTTTGAAGACAACGAATCATTTGTCGGCGAGGTTATGTTTATGCTCGGGTAAGTATTATCAATCAAGATTTCATGTGTATCATTTCCTTGCAATGCATCTGCTGTGCTGTTTTCTCTGCTTAAAACAGTTAAATTAAAAATCCCGTCATAATCCGAACTATCCCATGAATAATTTGAAAACTGCTGGTCTAAATTACTTGCTATTGCTACTGTGTCTGTCGAATTAGATAAAGTTATATTTGTCAGATAAGAATCTCCGTTTGGTTCTGCTGTTGTCCAGTTTATTTGAATTGTTCCTGAATAGTTTGAATTAATCATTGGAGTTATTATATCTACTATTGGTTTTTCATTTAAATCTCCAGCTTCCCATGAAAGAATTTGTATTGAAGAATTTGCATTATTTCCTAATATGTCATTTGCATAAATCTTAAATAAAATCTGTGTTGTGTTTGAATTTGTTGAATCATAAAACCAGTTTATATTTAATTCTGTTTCATAACCATCTGCGAGAGTGGAATAAGAATCTCCATCGTCAGTGCTTATACTTGTTCTTATTGCATCGCTTCCTAAAAAGCCGTAAGTTTTCATTGAATAATATTTTGATGTAGGGGAATCTGTTGTTATTAAAACATATTTTATATCTCCCAAAGAACTTGTTAAAGCAGAAGTAAAAATATCCCTGCATTTTGTTCCATCATCTGTCAGGTCAGCAGGTAATTTCCCCCCAACTAATTGACATTCTGGGACTACTGAATCTGAAGGGTCTCCTGTTGAATAAGTTGAATTACATAAATAAACTACTATCTCATTTGTTGGGGTTAAACCCACTGTAGCATTTACTCTAAAATCTATTTTATAATAATCAGCATCCAAAGGAATATTAGCAGTATCTAATTCTATTTTCCAAACAGTATTTTTTTTAATTCTTTCAGTTACTCCTGTTTGCCATTTCATATCAGAAAAATTAAGTGGATAATGTTTCCAAACATTTGGATTGTAATGTTCATCTATTTGACAAGTGTAGTTTCTTCCGTTTGTTATTGCAGTGTATGAACAAGTTATTGAATCTCCCTGAGCAGAACCTCCAATGTCTCTGAATGTTGAAGTGTCTGTGTTATTTTGAAATTCTATCCAAGAAGAACTATCAAAATTGTAACACATAGAAGATTGGTTGTTTCCAGGTGAACACGCAGAAGTTCCGTTTGCTGTGAAATATATTTTAATATCTGAATCTATTCCAGTCTCGTCTGTTATTTCAAAACTAATATTCATGCATTCTATTTCTTCCAAGTTTGTAAAATTAAAAGCTGTTTCATCTGTTCCTATTTGGTCTCCTGAAGAATTTATCGCTATGAATTTAAAGTTTGAAATTGTCGGGTCTCCTGTATCTATGCTCACTGTCCTCTCCTCTGTATAATTCAAATTCCCACTTTCATCTTTTGCAAATGCCTGATATGTATATGTTCCATCATCTAATCCATCTGTTGAGTTCTTAGATTGATTAACATACAAAGTCCATTTGTCTGTGTCGTATTTGTTTAAGTTAGAAAAATATTGTTGCTGGATTTCTTCTGCTGATAAAGAACGGTTGTATATGCGGACTTCGTCGATGAGACCATCAAATTCTTGTCCACCATCAGACCGCCTACCAATGTGCATAGGCTCAATGACTGAATTCATGTTTGTTACAAATGACGTATTGCTTCCATCAACTGCACCATTTAAATAAATAAATAAATTATCGTTGCTCCAATCAACAGTAACCACAACATGGTACCATGTATCAGTAGTCAAGGCGGTAGTTCCACATTCGTTTTCAATAGGAAAATTGAGAAATCTCAAAGTATCTGCATTACATTGTTGTGCTTGTCCATCTATTTCAAATCTAAATTGGCTAGTAACACCACATTGAGAAATAAACGTATTTTGGTCAGCGCCATCAATGGAACGCATATTTATCCATTGAGAAATAGTAAAATCATTTACAGAAAAATCCATAATATTACCTGCATCAACATAATCATCAACCCCATCAAACTCAAACCCTCCGCCATATCTCCCGTCAGTGTAATTCCCAGAACCATCAGCACCAACATACAAGGTTCCATTATTCCCAGAATTGCTTACATCAACAATTATTGTCCCGTTGCTGTTGTTGTAGTTCTCTCCAATCCCAGAAACATTATCAAAATTCATCATCAAAACTAAAGAATCATTAAAGATTGTAAAGTTTGTTCCATTCCAATTAAACTTTACTTCATCTAAATTTGATTCTGTGATTGATACATTAATTTCTATTGAAGTGTTTGTGGTTGTTGTATCGTTTGCTGGTGTTGGTGATGTGAAGTTTATTTGTGGGTAGATTGCATTAACATTTAATGTTCTTGTTTCTGTTAAATTTTCATTACCTGAATTGTCTTTAGCACTTGCAAAATAAGTGTATACAGCAGAACCTAATGGCTCATCATAGCTTTGGTTCACATACAATGTCCATTTGTCTGTGTCGTATTTGTTTAGGTTCATAAAATATAATTGTTGGATTTCTGAGGCTGATAGAGAGCGGTTGTAGATTCTGACTTCGTCTATTGTGCCGTTAGTAGCACCATCTGAATTGTCAATGTCTTCGCCAATGTATAATGCTTCATCATAGGCATCAATGTCATTTGCAGAGCCTACTGTCTCATGATTATCCAACACACCATCAAGATAGAAATCCACATCTGTACCAGATCTAACAACAACAACATGATACCACACATCTTCCTGCAGTTCTGTCGCACCACAAAGGTGATATCTTGTTGTGCTTATCCTAAATGTTAAATACAATACATTTGGTGCAGTGCAGAAACCACCTCCAGAGTAAGTATCAACTGCAAAACCCCATGCTTGAGCATCACCCATTGCAGTTCCCTTCATAAGAATTCTTGGAAGACGTGTGGACGTATCTACAGCAGAGAAATTCAGTGTGTTCATTTTAATCCAAGTCATCAATGTAAAATTTCCTGGCAGGTCTAAAACACTTCCAGATCCAGGGTCATCAATTTTAACATAATCATCAACCCCATCAAACTCAAACCCTCCGCCATATCTCCCGTCAGTGTAATTCCCAGAACCATCAGCACCAACATACAAGGTTCCATTATTCCCAGAATTGCTTACATCAACAATTATTGTCCCGTTGCTGTTGTTGTAAGAATTACCAGACCAAACTGTTAAATTATCTCTTCTTACTAATATTATATGATTATCAACAGTTACATCATAAATCTTCCCAGAATAATTTTCTTTTTCTATACCTAAAACTTTAACTGGTTTATTATTAGAATTAAGGAAATAAACTTCACGCTCACCAGAGTGATCCCCTTGGGGGATTCCTTGATTAATTGATTTGTAAATATCTGAAATTTTAGTTAAACTAAAATCAGAAAGATTTATATATTTATCATCACTATCTTTATTTATGGAAGAATTAAAAATGCAATTTCCAAGAGAATTAAAAATACAAATAGAATCCCATCCTGAAATAGACTGGTCTGAAGTAGTTGAAAAAGCAGTTAGGCAAGAATTGGGGGAAAGAGCTAAGAAGCATATTATATTATCAGCCTTAAATAAATTATTAGAAAATTCTAAATTAACTGATGAGGATTGTATTAAATTAGGAAGAAAAGTTAATGAAGGTATGTGGAAAAGATATAAAGCAGAGGGTTGATAAATGAAATTAGTAGTTGATGCTAATGTCCTATTCTCATTTTTTAAAAAACAGTCTACTGTAAGAGAACTCGTCATAGATCCTGATTCTAAGTATGATTTAGAATTAATAGCTCCGGTTAAATTACTATCTGAATTAGACAAACATAAATCAGAAATCTGCAGGAAAGCTGAAATATCTGAAGAAGAATACGAGTTTCCAAGAAGTGTTTTAGAAGTATTCATAAAAATCATTTCTGATAAATTCTGGCATGATTCTAAAACAAAAGCAGAAGAGATATTATCTGAACATACCAAAGATATTCCATATGTTGCATTATGCCTATCATTCAAAAACAAAGGATATGAAATTTGTCTTTGGTCCAATGAAAAAAGATTAAAAGTATTAGAAAAATTTGGAATTAAGGTATTTAACACTGGACAATTTATTAAACATCTTAAATCACTTGGCCATGAATACTGATTTTCTTTTACATCAGTATATACTTTATGCTCAGGACTAACTAATAAATCTCCTTCTTCTGTTTCAACCCTGAACATAAAATCATCATGCTCATAAATTTGGTATCTATCTGGTTTATGAAATTCTGTTTCATGGGTTTCAGGATTTAATGTAGCAACTTTTTCTTCACTTGTCAAATCCTTAAAATATTTCCATCCTTCATCAGTTAAAATCTCTGTCTCATTATCATAACACTCACCCAAAGCACTAACATTATCAAAGTTCATCATAAGAACCAAGCTGTCATTGAAGATTGTATAATTAGTCCCATTCCAATTCCATTTAACTTCATCTAAATTAGCTTCTGTGATTGAAACATTTATTTCAATTGAAGTGTTTGTGGTTGTTGTGTCATTTGCTGGTGTTGGTGATGTGAAGTTTATTTGCGGGTAAGTTGTATCTCCAAATTCCTCCCCAGCAACACTATAAAAACTACCTGGAGAATTTTGATTTGCATAAGATGTATTTATCCACCCAGCAGAACGGACAACATTAGAAATGCGGACTTCGTCTATTGTGCCGTTGAAAGGATTGGTAATACTTTCAAGCCTTCCAATAAGAAGATTATAGCTATTATCA